>NZ_NZQP01000030.1:0-70778 GCF_002695945.1 Marinimicrobium sp.
CTTTACTCTGCTCACCACCGCCCTGATGGCGCTGGGCCTGTCCGCCTGCGGCGGCAGCAACAGCGGACCCGAACTGGAATTTCCCGACCGGCCTTCAAGTTCTTCCTCGAGCTCTTCCAGTTCCTCATCCAGTGAATCGAGCAGCGAAAGCTCCAGCAGCAGTAGCGAACCCAGTGTTTTCAGCGTGACCGCTGATTACAACCTGTATGCGGAAGCGCCCACCGACTCCCCCGTCGGCGTCGCCGTATCGGCCGCTAACGAGAATTACAGTATTTTCAACCACAGCGATGCCATTGAACGCCAGGAT
Source organism: Marinimicrobium sp. (assembly GCF_002695945.1). Taxonomy (NCBI): domain Bacteria; kingdom Pseudomonadati; phylum Pseudomonadota; class Gammaproteobacteria; order Cellvibrionales; family Cellvibrionaceae; genus Marinimicrobium; species Marinimicrobium sp. Next base: position 308 of record NZ_NZQP01000030.1, read on the forward strand.
GTCATCGCCACTCACTTCAACCAGCTCACCGCTGGCAACATCATGAAGATGAGTTACCTGCACCCGACTGAAGACAATTTTACTTTCGATGATGCCGATCAGTTGGTCAACTTCGCCCAGAGCAACGGTATGACCGTACACGGCCACGCCCTGCTCTGGCATCCAGACTATCAGGTGCCTAACTTTATGCGGAATTACGGCGAAGGGTGGCAGGACATGCTGACCGCCCACGTCGAAGGCATTCTCAACCACTTCGACCCCGAAGTGGTGGTCAGCTGGGACGTGGTCAACGAAGCGGTAGATACCGATACGGAAGACGGATGGCGCCATTCGTTGTTCTACAACTACGCACCGCCCGCTGAAGGTGAAGTGCCCGAGTACATCGAAGTGATGTACCAGGCCGCACGGGATACCCAGCCGGACGTTGATCTGTACTACAACGATTACGACAACACCGCCAATGCCGGTCGCCTGGAGAAGACCCTGGAAATTGCCGAGCACCTCGACGGCCTGGGCCTCATCGATGGCGTCGGCTTCCAGATGCATGTGTACATGGACTACCCGGACATCACCAACTTCCGGAACGCGTTCCAGGACGTGGTGGACATGGACCTGAAAGTGAAAGTCACCGAACTGGACGTTGCCGTGGTCAATCCCTACGGTGGCAATGCGCCGGACACCCTGACCTACGACGCCGAACTGGCAGGCGCCCAGAAGCTGCGGTTCTGTGAAATCGCCGAAGTTTACCTGGAGGTTGTTCCGGAAGCACTGCGCGGCGGCTTCACCGTCTGGGGACTTACCGATGACGAAAGCTGGCTGATGAACCAGTTCGCCAACGCCACCGGTAATGACTACGACGACGTCTGGCCGCTGCTGTTCAACGCCGACTTGAGTGCCAAGCCCGCCCTCGAAGGCGTCGCTCAGGCATTCCGTGGCGAGACCTGCACCAGCGAGTTTTAAGCTGAACGATGGAAAGCGGTGGATGACGGGGCCTTTGGTCCCTTATCCACCCTACGAACCCGGCAACAACTGCTGAGCACCTGTAGGGTGGATCGGTCCGACGTTTCGGAGCGTCATCCACCTATATCCACCGCACCTCATCCTGTGATCCACCCCACAAACTGACCACATTTCCCGTCCCACTTTACGCCCCCACCCCAAAGTGAGATACCCACATCACCCGCCTGTGCTTTGCTGACAGCGCCGTTTAACGGCCATCTCAATAAAACTCACTTGCACAGCGAGGATAATAATGATGTATCGAAACCTTCCCGCGCTTTTCAGCGCACTGCTACTCATGATCAGCGTCAGCGTTCAGGCACAAAACGACAACCTGGCACAAAATGCCACTGCTTCCGCCAGCACCCAGGATCTCGCGGCCAGCAACGCTATTGATGGCGACCCCAACACCCGTTGGGCTTCAGCGGCGCAGACTGACCCGTCCCACATAACCATCGACCTCGGACAACAGTATGCCCTGTCCAGCGTCGTCATTCACTGGGAAGCGGCTAACGCGGACACTTACCAGATACTTGGCTCCAACGACGGAGGTAACTGGACGACGCTGGCCACAGAAACCGGCGGCACATTCGGAGACCGAACGGATACCATCAATGTCGCGGGCAACTTCCGCTACGTGCGCATGAACGGCATCAGCCGCAGTGCTGGTAATGAATGGGGCTATTCCATTTGGGAGCTGGAAATTTACGGCCAGAGCGGCGGCGCAGGCAGCGTGCAAACACTGCAGGCCGAAGATTATATCAACGCCTACGACACCACGGCAGGCAACACGGGTGGCGCCTATCGCAGCGGCGATGTCGACATTGAAGCCAGTACCGACGACGGTGGCGGCTACAATGTCGGCTGGATCGACGCCGGGGAATGGCTGGAATACACCATCAACCTGGACGCCGACACCTACACAGTGAGCTCCCGCGTCGCCTCGGACATCGGCGGTGGCCAGTTCACCATCGACCTGAACGGCTCTGAAATCGTTGGTACCCAGAACGTCGGCAATACCGGTGGCTGGCAAAGCTGGACTACCCTGACCTCCTGGCCCATCGCTCTGCCGGCGGGGCAGCACACCGTGCGGGTCAAAGTTCAAAGCGGAAACTTCAACCTCAATTGGGTGCGTTTCGAACCGGGCAGCGACGGCACCGATCCAGCCCCTCAGCCCGTGTGGAGCGACGAGTTCGACACTATCGACAGCAACAGCTGGACCTTTGAGACCGGTGGCTGGGGCTGGGGCAACCAGGAGCTGCAGTACTATACCGGCGGCGACAACGCCTTTATTCAGTACGACTCCGAAGTGGACAGCAATGTACTGGTGCTGGAGGCCCGCCAGGAAAACCCGCAAGGTTACGAGTGCTGGTATGGCTACTGCAGCTACACCTCAACCCGCATGATTTCCAAAGGCAAGCAGGAGTTCGAGTACGGGCGCATGGAAGCCCGCATCAAGCTACCCCAAACCCAGGGCATCTGGCCTGCCTTCTGGATGATGGGCAATGACTTTGACCAGGTCGGTTGGCCCAACAATGGCGAAATCGACATCATGGAACATGTCGGCTTCGAGCCCAACCTGACCCACGGCGCCCTGCACGGCCCGGGCTACTCCGGCGACACCCCGATCAACGGCACCCACGACCTGGGCGAGTCCGCCGACGCCAACTACCATGTATACGCTGTGGAGTGGGATGAAAACGGCATCGACTGGTATGTGGACGACATCAACTTCTACAGTGTGACTCGTTCGGAGGTGGAACAATACGGCAACTGGGTGTACGACCATCCCTTCTTCTTTCTGCTAAACATTGCCATTGGCGGAAGCTGGCCCGGCGAACCCGACGGCACCAGCCAGTTCCCCCAGCGCATGTATGTCGATTACGTGCGGGTCTACCAGTAAACCGATCAACGAGATCGTCGCAGAATAGCCGTCTGCGACCGTCCCCCTTTTCTAAATCCCCAAACGCAATAACCAGTCACCGCCCACAAACCAAATCGTCTATAAATCCACCATAACCGGCCCCAAAACAGTGCGCCATGATCAATACTGTAACTAAGGCGAAGCCAATGGCTTCCTCGGATACCGAACCACCCACAGGCCCTGAGGAAAAACGTCATGATTCGTGCACTGTTCTCCGTATCTGCCCTGTTCATCGCGCTATCACTGCCCCAAGCCCTGGCTGACAATCACGGCGACCTCTACGAAAACATCCAGTTGGACGACATTTTCCAACAGATGGACCTGACCCTGCGTCGGCGTAACGACGTCATGGAGGTAATGAATCAGTTCCGGGAAGATCGGAAGAGGGCGGACGAGGCGTTACAGGAGTTGAGCGAAACCCTGCCGCCACAGGAAGAGATCAGCGCTACAACCGTCTATTCCGATATTGTTCTGGAATCACGATTGAACCGCATACTGAGGTCCGACCAGGTCGAGCAGTTAATGACTTTCATCAGGGAGCAGAGGGGAGAGCAAAGCGGAGCCGAGTAAAGGACTGACCCGCGGGTATTGATCAGCACTGATCGACCCCCCGGGTCATCGCGTCCAGCATCCTCTACCGGTCGGAGGCGTCCCACACCTGACCCGACCCAACACCGTCATTGGCCGGGTTGAACACCTCGACCGCCATGACCTGATAGGTGGGGTCATCGCTGGCGTCAAAGTTATTCATATCCGGAATAATCCAGCCGGTATCCGCCCACGCTTTGACGTGATCGGCGAAGTTGATTTCGTAGTCCTTGCCCAGCTCGCGCTGCTCGGTCGGCTTGCTCCAGTACTGGTAAAACGTGGAGGTATTGTTGATCGACGGCTTCTGCTCGCGTACTGAGCGATACGTAGAGTACTCGACGCCGTTACTGACAAAGGTCTTCCCGTACTCACCGTCCTGACTGGGGTCGTAGGTCCAGCGCTGGAGAATATAGTACTCCACCAGGTGGGCCGGATCATCCTTCGGCATGGTTTCATCGTAGCCCCAGCCGTACAGTGTGATATAGCTCGCGCCGCTGTCCTCATCGAAGCGGTACCCGATCACCCGATCTTCATCGCCATAGTGCCAGCCGGGGCCGCCGACGTAGTTATAACCGCCACCTTCCCACTCCACCTTGAATGACCCATCGGTCTCCAGCGCCAGTGTGGTTGCGCCGCCGTCTTTCCAGTGAGTGAAGAAAAAATCACCCACATGGCCAGTGGCATGGCTGTCGGTAATCACGGTGTCATCGGTGAATTTTTGGGTATAGGCCTTGAACTTCTCGATGCCGGCTGCGGAGGCCGTATCGCTGGAATCAGGAGCCTGTTGCTCGGTAGCACAGCCCACGGCGCCAAACAGGGCGAGAGCCAGTGCGGTAGTCGTAAGACGATGGGTTTTCAAAGCTCGGTCCTCTTATTGTCTCCCGGCGAGACCTCCATACCTGAGGTGCACGGGAGCTTGAATGTCAGTAGTGGTCCTTATGACCATTATTAGAGCATTTATCCGCCTCGAATACAAAGCCAAAATAAGCGGTTTCAGGACTCCTTCAGCCACCCCTGCTCGACCGCGTAATCTACCTTTGCAACCACCCACTGATAGATGTCCGGTTGTTCCAGTTCAACAAACTGATGCATTTCCAACACCTGGCTTTTATAAATCCCGTTCTCCTGCCATGCTCGCCCGTTACTGGAGATATTGTGCAAAAACGGCAGCAGTCGATCGATGACCTTCAGCAGTTTGGCTTCCCTGCTTTGCCCAAACTCCTGCTCGTCCCACAGGGTCAATAAGTTCTGGATGGGGTTTCCAGGGTGGAATGCAATCCTTTCAACACACTTGCGCTCTTCAAGGTGGGCAGCGTCACGATTGGCGCTGTAAAGAAACGTATCACCGGCATCAATTTCACCCAGATCATGAACCAACGCCAGCTTGATAAGCGTCAAAACATCAAAATCATCTTGCAACAATTCTGAGAACGCCCAACACGCCATCGCCAAATGCCAGGAATGTTCGGCCGAGTTTTCTACTCGCTCTCCGCCATTGATATAGGTTCGGCGGTTTACGGACTTCAGGCCGTCAAGTTGAAGTAGAAAATCGGATAGTTGAGTAACACTTTTGTTCACCAAGCCTCCTGATACTCGCACTCGAATACCTTCGTTATAGCATCGACGGTAATACTTTTACAGAATCCAGAACTATCGCGGCCGGGCTCAATTTCTTCTCGTCCCCAGCCTGATATTTTCCGGTTTTCACCAACCGGGCCTGCAAACCGGCTTTGAGTGCCCCCTCCACATCCCCAAATACGTCGTCGCCTATCATCAGGCACTGGTCCGGTTCCAGGCCCGTGGAGGTCACTACCTGGTGAAAGAATTCCGGGTTGGGTTTGCCCATGACCACGGGCTCCACATCGGCCGCCCAGGCGACCGCCCGGACGAAGGGGCCGGCATCCAGGCAGAGGGCGTCGCCGTCGTTGAAGTATTTGTTCTCGCCAATGGCAATCAGCCGTTTGTGGGCCTGTGCGATGCGAAACGCCTGGTTGAGGTTACGGTAGTTCAACTCGTCCCGCGCATCGCCCAGCACCACGCAGTCGGGTTCGCGGTCGCCCAGGGGCCCGAACAGGGCCTTGATGCTGGGGTGGACCAGCGCGTAGGGGGTCAACTGGTGTTCCCGCACGTAGGCCAGGGCCGCATCGGGGGCGGTGAAGAGTTCTTGCGCTGTCACATCAAAGCCCAGTTGTTGCAGCTTCTCCAGTAACTGTTCACGTGACTTGGTGGCGGTGTTGGTGACAAACCGCAGTACCAGGCCCCGGTCTCTGGCCGCCGCGACGGCCTCAATGGCGCCGTCGATTCGCCGATCACCCTCGTACAGAACACCGGACAGATCGAAAAATACGGCTTTGATGCGGGTGTCGTTCATGGCGGCCTCCAGTGGCATCGACGGCTCTTTTCTGATGATGCCAGACTTTTTGTCTTCATGGTAAGGTGTTGTCATTGCACTGGAGATAAGGGGAAACACGCAATGACTACCTTGATAATTGGCGCTCACGGGCAGATTGGCCAGTTACTGGTCCAGGAGCTGGCGGACCACCACCAAAAGCCGCGCGCCATGGTGCGCAACGAGCCGCAGGCCGAGGCGGTGCGCTCTCTGGGTGCTGAGCCCGTGATTGCGGATCTGGAAGGCGATTTCAGCCATGCGTTTGAAGGCTGTGACAAGGTGGTATTTACCGCCGGCTCGGGCGCCAAAACCGGGGCGGACAAGACCATTCTGGTGGATATGTGGGGCGCAATAAAGGCAGTGGATATCGCGAAGGCCCGGGGTATTCAACAGTTTGTGATGGTCAGCTCGCGCGGGGCGGAAGATCCGGAAGCGGGGCCAGCCAAGATCAAGCATTACACCGTGTGCAAGAAAGTTGCCGATGATCACCTGTTGGCGAGCGGCGTGCCCTACACCATTCTGCGGCCCGGACGATTGACCGATGACCCGGCCTCGGGACGGGTGATCAACCATTGGCCGGAGAAAGCCGAGGACCAGTGGATTTCCCGCGCGGATGTGGCGCTGGCGATTGAGCATTGTCTGGGGTCGCCGGGGACGATCGGGAAGATTTATCCCCTGTTTCATGGGGATCAGCCGATTGCGGCTTGTTTGGGGTGAGCGGTTCGAGTTGGGTTACGGCGGATGCGGGCTGCGCCCTTATCCGCCCTACGCGTGTCTATACCGCTGCGCCCGGCCGTAGGGCGGATAAGCCGAAGGCGCATCCGCCGTAACAAGGTTAGTGATTAATACTGACGGATCATGGTCCAGCGTTGGTTGGTGCCGCCGGTGCTGTTCCACTGCAGGATGTTGGCGCCGTTGGCAGTGCTTTTTCCTTCCACATCCAGCACCATGCCGCTCAGTACCGATTCAACTTCCACGTAGTTACCCGCCGGGTTGATCTGCCAACGCTGGCCGGCGCTGCCCCAGTAGTCCCACTGGGCGATATTGGCACCCGCTGAGGTACTGCCTTCCCACACATCCATGCCCTTCAGGCTGAGGCCGTTGATCAGGCTGTATTCACCGGTGCCGTGGTCCACCACATACCATTTCTGGTGCAGGCCACCATTATCCTCGTACTGCACGACGTTGCCACCGTTGGCGGTATCGGCATTGGCAATCTCCAACAGCTTGCCACTGAGCTGGGACTCGAACTGATAAAGCCCCTCGCTCACCCCACCACAACTGGTGATGGAACTGAAGTTGTGGGTCATTGAGGGCCAGCCGCCGGAGAAGGTCATGCGCTGAATATCCAGCTTGGCATTGCCGCCGTCATTCAGATCGTAGTAATGAGTGGTGACGTAGTTACAACCGTCCTGCTTGAGCACGCCGATATGGCCGGGGCCTTTGCGCTTGCCGTCTTCGTTGGGCAACAGGTTTCGCTCGCCGGTATAGGGGCCAAACACGCTGGTGGAGCGGGCCACCTGCACTTCATAGGTACTGTCCGCGCCCCGACAGCAGAGACCACGGGTGAAGAACAGGTAGTAGTAATCGCCGTTGCGGGTAATGTACGGCGCTTCAATGGACTGGTGGCCGCCGCCATAAATCTTGGTGACGGCGCTGGCGAGCTTACCGGTATTCTGATTGATTTCCGCTACACCCAGGCCGCCGAACCAGGAGCCGTAGGACATATACACCTTGCCGTCGTGATCGCGGAACAGGGCCGCATCAATCGCATTAATCTCTTCCGATCCGCCATAGGACTGCACCACCACACCCAGGTCCTGCCAGTTGGGGTTCTTCAACGACGGGGTGCGCACCACGCCGATGGCGGAACGGGAGCTGCCGAAGGTGGAGACGGAGTAGTAGACGTAGTAATAGTCGCCCATCTGGATGGCATCCGGCGCCCAGAAGTGGCCTTCAAAGCCGGGCACCGCGTCGTTGATCCAGGCCGGCCAGGAGCTGCCGAAAATATCGCCGGGGTTATCCCAGTGGACCAGATCGGTGGACCGGGAGTACCAGACGCCGTTGCCGGTGGTGAAATGGAAGTAGGTATCCCCATCACGCACCAGTGTAGAGGGGTCATGGGAGTTGGTAATGCCGGTCAGGTCCAGTGCCAGGGCGGGAGTAGCTCCCAACAGCAGGGCAACCAGGCCGAGGCGGCGCAGGGTCGGTAGTAAACGGAGTATCGTTGTTCTCATGGGTCACCTATTTATGCTTATGGTTAGTGGGTCCATTCGTATTATTATCCTATCATCGTTCGAAATTTAGGTTATCAAGGTTGGGCCGGGGCGGACAAGGATTTGTAATACAATTTTTGAATAGATGAGGTATCTGTTATTTCGATAATTTTGGGTGGCACAACTGGAAACGAGTTTAGGTTACGGCGGATGCGGGGTTATACCGCTGCGCTCGGCTCCTACGCAATCTGATCTGGCATTCGATGGTTGGCTCGTTGGGTTACGGCGGATGCGCGCTGCGCGCTTATCCGCCCTACGCGGGCATTCGATGACTGGATAGCTGGTTGTGGTTGGGTTGGATTGCGGGCACAATCGCCCTCCCCCGCCGATGAATACGCAGCCTGGTAGAGAATTGAATGGCGATTAACTGGTTTCCCGGACATATGCATAAGGCCCGCAAGGAGATTGCGGAGGTAATGGCCCATATGGATGTGGTCATTGAGGTGCTCGATGCCCGTATCCCCTACTCCAGCAAGAATCCGATGATTCCCGCGCTGCGCGGCGACAAGCCGTGCATCAAACTGCTCAATAAGGCCGACCTGGCGGACCCGGCCATGACCGAGCGCTGGGTGGCCCACCTGGAGCAGGAACAGGGCGTGACCGCCCTACCCGTCACGCACCGCAAGCCCGAGAGCATTCGTCGACTGCTGGTGCAGATTCAGGACATTCTGGCGGACCGGAACCTGAGCGCACGCAACACCCAGGCGATGATCATGGGGATTCCGAACGTGGGCAAATCCACCCTGATCAATATCCTCGCCGGGCGCAAGATTGCCAAAACCGGCAACGAAGCCGGGGTCACCAAATCCCAGCAACGAATCAAACTGGACAACCGGGTGGTGCTGACCGACACCCCGGGGTTTCTGTGGCCCAAACTGAATCCGCCCAGTTGCGGATACCGACTGGCCGCCACGGGGGCGATCAAGGAGAAGATCTTCGACTACCCGGAAGTGGCACTGTTTACCGTGGCCTATCTGGGCCAGCAATACCCCGAGGCGCTCAAGGCCCGCTACCGGCTCACGGAGCTTCCCGAAGACGACCTGGAGCTGCTGGAAAGCATCGGCCGGGCTCGGGGTACGGTGCGCAAGGGCGGCCAGGTGGACCTGGAGAAAGTCTCCGCGCTGCTGATCAGTGAACTGCGGGACGGGGTTCTCGGCCCCATTACGCTGGAAACGCCGGAGATGACCGAACGCGAAGAGGCCGAAGCCCGGGAGGCCGACGAACGGGCCAAAATCGAAAAGGAAGAAAAAGCCAAGCTGCGCCGTCAGCGGGCGCGCAAAAACCGGCGTTGACGCTTGGGTGAGCTGTTATCGAGCAGTCGTGAAATCGGCATCAACTGCGGCACATTTTCACAGACGATCTTGAAGCTCGCCAGCAAGGGAACCGCCATTAGCGCTCCCGCCACACCCCATANCCAGCCCCAGGCCACTACCGAGATAAACACTGCGGTGGGTGTAACGGCCAACCGCCGCCCGATCACCATCGGCGTAATCATGTGCCCCTCGGTAACCGACAGTGCCATGTACACCCCCGGCACCAGCAAGGCCTGGGGAATGCTCGGGAAGGTGGCGAGTCCGACCAGCGTGAGAATCCCGGCCATCACGACCGCGCCAACGTACGGCGCGAAATTGAAACAGGTGGCCATGATGCCCCACAGCAGAGCGTTCTCCACGCCGAGCAGCTTCATTGCCAGCGCCACACAGGCACCCAGCGTAATATTGATCACCGTAATGGTCGCCAGATAGCGTGAAATGTCCTGGCGAATGCGGTACGCAATGCGCACGATGCGGCGACGCGAACCGAGATTAGCTCCCAATTGTGTCGCCTTGCGCAGAAAGCGGTCACCCGCAGCGAGCAGAAAGTAAGTCAGAAAAACCACGATGGTCAGCCCGGCCAACAGCGTCGGCAGGTTGGCCAGGACAAAAGAACCCAGGGTACTTTCCCGTTCGACCTTGACCTCAACCGGGGTCATCTTGTCGCCATCCCCGAGGATGTAAAGCTGACGCACTTCCTCGGTCACCGCCTGAAGGTTTGACAGCGGACCGCTGAACTCCGAGAGCTTTTCGCGAAACCCGCGTACCACGTCGGGAATATTCTGCAACCACTGCTCGGCGGGTTCAATCAATAACAGGAAGATCAGTACCACACCGTAAACCAACAGCCCCATCAACACCAGAGCCGAGAGCGTGGGAGGAATGCCGTAGCGCTGNCCATAGCGAATGACCGGCGCGAGCAGCGCGCTCAGTAACCACGCCATGGTGATCGGGATCAGAATCGGAGAAGCGACATGCAGCGCCGCCACCAGGGCGATCGTCGCCAGCACCAGTAAGGCAATCAGTTGGAAATGGGGCAGACCAAAGTGCGAGGAAAAGGGTTTGAACATGAGGTGGATGAATCCTTACACCAGCAGGTGGGCCCACAATTGGCGGGCCAGTCGCATCACCGGAAGCGTGCGTACCGCCCTGGCCATCCGGCCGCCAAAACGCCCGGTCAGGAAGCCGGCCGAAAAACAACCCGCCACTGCCCAGCCCCCTTGCAGATGCGTTTCCAGCNNCGCACGCGCCTCNTGACGAAGTGCATTGAGCACCCGNCGCTCATGGTGAATGGCGGAGGACAAACGAGCCACTTCCCGGCTCTGGCGNTTGAGGAGTAATGCGGTAATCATGACGCGGCTTCCNTTTCCTTTGTGGGCGTTTCCGGGGTTTCGTCATCACTGGCCACTCGCGCAAAGGCGNGNCGAGTTTCCGGAAAACGCAACCAGCGCAACAAGCGACGGAGCTGCCCGCGCAGATACACGACCATGACGCACTGGGCGAGCACCAACCCGGCGGCAATCCAGCCCCAGTGTACGCCAGCCTGCCAGGCCAGGTAGCTGACCACCGCCAGCAACAGCACCCAGACCAGCATCAGAGTCATGGCCAACAGAATGCTCACCAGCAGAATCAGCGCCAGGCTTCTGGCNGCCAGGCGNGCCTCNGCTTTGAACANCGCCCAGCGGTCGATCCAGGTCTGACGAATCAGAATNACCATGGCGGTCGCCAGGTCCAGNAGAGACGACTCCGGAGGTGACTCACTCGCCGCATCGTTTACCGACTCTGCGNTACCCTCTTCGCCGTCTGCNTGGNGTCCTGCTCCGCCATGGTCCCGGNATCTTGTCTGCTCGCCTTCGCGCATTCAGTGCCCCGGAACTAGCGGCGAAGCAGATTGGCAACAATCAGGCCCGCTGCAAAAGCGATACCTGCCGTCATCAACGGATTTTCCCGGGCGTAGTCCCGTGCACTGGAAACCGACCCTTCCACCTGTGCNCGCACCTCTTCCTGCTTCTCGGTCCAGCTCTGCTGGCCCTGATTGGCGGCACCGCGCAAGCGCTCTTCCGTTTTGGCCACACGCTCGGATAAACGATCGATCGCTTCGTGTGCCGCTGCAACGGTTTTTTCGGTGAAGGGAGCGCCCGTTTCGGCGCCATTTTCNGTGGTACTTTTTTCAGCGGTACTTTTGGATGATGTTGCCATTTCAGCCTCCTTTTGGCGTCATGCCAGAGTAGTGGCAGCNAGTAATGTGACCGTTGCGGCACTTTACTTGAGGCACTCATAACATGAGGACCTCACGCAGCACCACAGGGCTCCATTCACTAGCTTAACACCTTTTNGGGGCCCGGGTGTGAGCACCCCTATTCAAAACCGGTCAAGAGGACCGGGGCACGTCCATTCGGCACCCAAGTCCTCTGGAGGTTCCTCAGGAGGCNCGCCATTCGGCGTCACTATCGGGAATNGCTTCGGCATCGGCCAGNTCACCGTGCAGGCGCTCACCCTCNGCGGCNCGGGGTTTGGCAAAGCGCGCCAGGCCGAGATACACCACCGGCGTAAGGAACAGGGTGAACAGCGCGGCCAAGCCCAGCCCGCCAAAAATGACCCAGCCGATGGCCCAGCGGGATTCCGCCCCGGGNCCGGAACTGAGGATCAGCGGCAGGCCGCCGAGTACGGTCGACATCAGGGTCATGGCGATGGGGCGCAGACGTACCAGAGCAGCNGTGCGCACGGCGCTGTACACATCGTGCCCCAGATCCCGTAGCTGATCGGCAAANTCNACCAGCAGAATGCCGTTTTTNGCCATCAGACCGATCAACATCACCAGCCCGATCTGGGAATAGATNTTGATGCTGGTGCCGGTAATCAAAATGGCCAGAATCGCCGCTGCAATGCCAAACGGCACCGTGACCATGACAATCAGAGCACTGGTAAAACTTTCAAACTGGGCGCATAACACCAGGAACACCACCACCAGTGCAATGATGTAGGTCAGCGCCACCTCTCGCGAAGTTTCATCGAGAGTTTGAGCCTCACCCTGAAAAATCAACCCGATGCCCCGCGGCAATGTATCGGCCGCAACGGCCCGCACATCGTCCACCGCNGTNTGAAGGGGATANTCCGAGTCCAGTTGAAACTCAATTTCAATCGACCGCCGCTGCGCATTGCGCTCCAGTTCCGCAGCGATATTTTCCTCGGTCAGGGTCACGACGCTGGACAGAGGCAGCAACTCGCCGGTNCTTGAACTGATGTACAGATTCAGCAGGTCATCGGGACTGCGAATCTGACCGGTAGCGGACTCCAGAATAATGGGNATGGCTTCGTCGCCAACGCTCAGATCGACCAGATCATAACCATCAACCATTGCCCGCAAAGTAGCGGAAATATCGGCCAGCTCGACACCCAACTCGGAGGCGCGGCGTCGATCGACATTGATGGATAGCTGCGGCTTGTTGGGNTCGTAGTCAAGGTCGGGATCAGAAATATGGTCGTAACGGGTTTCCACTTCCTTGATGAAGCTCTGCGCCGCCTGGTAAATCTCATCGTAGTCCGGTCCCGTCAGGGCCAACTCGATGGTTGACCCCTGACCACCGCCACCGCGAATGTTCAGACTGTTACCGGCGCCAACCCAGCTGGTCACACCGGGCAGCTCTTTCAGCTTGGGCTCAATCTCAGCGGCAATGGCCTGCTGATTCCGGCTGCGCTCGCTCCAGTCCGCCAGGGGCAGAACAAACAGGGCGCGATTCGGGTCACGCCAACCGAGAATGGAAAAGGCCAACCGGGCTTCTCCGGATGCCACAATCGGCTGAACAATTTCGCTGACCTGCCCTGCCTGGCGTTCAATGTAATCCAGACCTACGCCTTCAGGTCCATTGATACCAATGTAGATCACNCCCCGGTCTTCGCTGGGCACCAGCTCTTTGGGTACCTGTGTGTAGGCATAACCGGCCANCGCGACAATCAGCAAAGCAATACCGAAAGTGGTCCAGGCGTAACGCAACGCATGATCGACCATCCAGCTNTAGACNCCNACCATCNGNTTGCCAAACCCGGTAAGCTTGTTTCGAAACGGGTGGGGCTGNCCCTCTCGCTCCGGAGATATCCGCGCTGCTGCCGCGGGAACCAGTGACAGGGCGACGAAGGAGGAAATCGCAACGGCGATGGACAGAACNAAACCAAACTCCCGAAACAGCCGCCCCGCGGTGCTGGGCAAAATGGCAATCGGTACAAATACCGACACCAGAACGGCCGTGGTCGCGACGACGGCGAAGAACACCTGGCGGGTCCCGAGCACGGCGGCGGCCCGCGCACCCAGGCCCTGCCCACGACGGCGCTGAATATTTTCCAGTACCACAATGGCATCATCCACAACCAGCCCGGTGGCCAATACCAGAGCCAGCAGCGTCAGAATATTGATGGAGAAACCCAGCGCCCAGATGGCGGCCACAGTACCGATCAGTGCAATCGGAATGGCCAGGCTCGGCACCAGGGTGACCCGGAAGGAGCCAATGAACAACCAGATGGTGCCGATCACAATCGCCACCGTCAGCAATAGGCTGGTAATGACCTCTTTCACCGAGCCGCGAATGAACGTGGCATTATCTTCGGTGATGGTCAGCTCAACGTCGGTCAGACGCTCGTCCAGTGGTCCGAGGATCTCGCGAATGCCATTGGAAATTTCCAGCGTGTTCGACTGGGCCTGTCGAATCACACCCATACCCACAACAGGCTGGCCGTTGAACCGCACCAGTGAATCGGCATCACGCGGGGTATAAAACACCCGGGCGATATCCCCGACTCGAGTGTTGCCCTCGACGATAATACTTCGAATATCTTCTTCCGTGGTCGCCGTCGCATCGGCCCTGACCAGCAATTCCTGATCGCTGGAGCGATAGCTACCGCTGGGCACATCGTAGGGTGCGTTGCGCAAGGCATTGGCCACATCGGTCACGCCCAATCCGAAACTGGCCAGCTTCATTGGGTCCATCACCACCCGGACGATACGATTGCGCCCCCCGAACACCTGAACATCGGCCACTCCAGTGACCGAGATCAATTCGGGAATGATGTCCCGCTCAATTCGCTGGGTCAGTTCAGTCTCGCTCAGTGAATCACTGATGGCGGCGATATTGATGATTGACTGGGCATCGGGGTCGGCCTTGACCACCGTCAGTTGTTCCACATCTTCCGGCAGTTCACGTTGCACNCGGCTGACCGCTTCGCGGACTTCAGAGGCCACATCATTCAGATCCACGCCCGCATTGAACTCGAGCGACATCCGGAAGTTGCCCTCTTCACTGTCCGAGCGGACGGAGCGCAAACCGGTCACGCGTGCCACAGCCCCCTCCACGACAGAGGTGACTTCCGCGTCCATGGTTTCTGGTGAGGCACCCGGATAATTGCCGTTGACACTGACATAGGGGTAGTCGATATTCGGAAGCTCACGCACTTCCACGGCAAGAATGGCGGCCGCGCCGGCAAGGGCAATCAGCAGGTTGATGACCAGTACCAGAATCGGGCGGCGAATACTCAGACTGGGGAGGTCATTGACTTCCTGAATGTCAGCCCGGTTTTTTTCATCGCTCACGACTCTTCTCCTTCCTCTGATTCTCCAGAGTCCCGATAGGCGCCGTCATTCTCGCCCAGTTCGGCGTTCAAGGGGCGAACGTCCATGCCCGAACGAACGATATGCACACCTTCGGTAATGATCGGGGCGCCCTCTTGCAGGTCAGTTTCAACCAACACGCCGCGTTGATTCCGTTCGATCAGATTGACCGCGACCCGCTGCGCCTTGCCATCCTCGATGGTCCATACATAGGCGCCCTCTCCGCCCCACTGAACGGACAATTCAGGTACTGACAGGTAGCGGTTGCCCTGAAGACTCAGGTTGATCCGGAAGCTCATCCCCGGCAACAGCACGTCATTGGCGTTATCGACATGGGCGCGCAACGTGAACGTCCGGCGGACTTCATCCACCCTGGACGACACATCAACAATCGTGCCGGTCGCCTGGGCGAAACGATTACTCCAAGTGGTCACTTCAATGTCCTCACCACGCTGAAGCTTACCCAACAGCAATTCGGGCAATTCAAACCGGACCAACAAGGTGCTGCGATCATCCAGGGTTGTAATAGCGGTATCGGGATCAATCCAGGCACCGGGGTCAAGGTCGGTGAGCCCGACGTAACCGCTGAATGGCGCTCGGATGGTGTGGTAATTTAAATCGACCCGGGCGCGCTCCAGCGCAATCCGGGCGCGTTCAACGGCGCTGCGGGCATCATCCAGGTCGGACTGGGTCACGCCGCCGCTCTGTACCGAGCGCTGATAGCGATCGAGCTGACGCTCGGCATCGGCCAATTCCAACTCGGCCGCCTGCACCGCCAGGCGTTCGTCCCGATCGTCCAGGCGGAGCAGCACCTGCCCTTGCTCTACTTTATCCCCCGCCGAAAAATTGACCTCCACCACNTCACCAGACACCGCCGATTCNATCGTGACCGACTTGAGCGCGCGGGATGTTCCCACCGCCTCCAGCGATGTGGTNTCNTAGGCGTACTCTGCNGNCGCCGTCAACACCGGCTGNGGCTTACGCTCCCCCGGCCCGCCNCNGGNNCCTCCCGGCTCNTCACCGGAGTCGGAACAGGCAACGGTCACGGAGACCGCCAGAACNCCCANTAGGGCGCGACTGGCACGAGAGCAAAACATCGAAATTTTCATAAGCGTCTGATGGTTTTCAGGTCAATTAAGGTCGGGNATTCCCTGGAGGTCAGGGATACTGCTTTGTTATCACAAACGATCATTCGTAAGCATTACAGCCTACGCTAAAATCATACAAATGACGAGATAACGGGGGTTGCGGGCCGAACAGTAAATGTAAAGATTGGTTATCTCACTTAACACTCCCGTGGATATCTTTCGTAAAGGCCGTTAGCCTTGAATCAATNGACACCAACTTGGGGAGCACAACCATGGGCCTGCTAGTCAAAGGCAAGTGGCATGATCAGTGGTACGACACCGAAAAAACCGGTGGGGANTTNATTCGGGAAGACGCCCAGTTCCGCCACTGGGTGACCCGGGACGGCAGCGCCGGCCCCAGCGGTGAGGGCGGCTTCAAAGCCGAGGCGGGGCGCTATCACTTGTACGTGTCCTACGCCTGCCCCTGGGCCCATCGCACCCTGATTTTCCGCGCNCTGCTCGGGCTGGNGGACGTCATCAGCGTCTCGGTGGTGCATCCGCACATGCTGGAAAACGGCTGGGAGTTCCGGGCCGATAAAACCTTCAGCACTGAGGGCCCGGAGCCCTTATACGGTTTTGATTGTATGCATCAGGTGTACACCAAAGCACAACCGGATTACTCCGGCCGGGTGACCGTACCGGTACTCTGGGACAAGCAGCGCGAAACCATCGTCAACAACGAGTCCGCCGAAATCATCCGCATGCTCTCCAGCGGTTTCTGGGATCTGGCCAAAGCACCCCGGGATTTTTATCCGGAAGCAATGCGTTCGGAGATCGATGCGATTAACGAGAAGGTGTATCACAACATCAACAACGGGGTGTACCGCTCCGGTTTTGCCACCCGGCAAGACAAGTATGAGAAAGCCTTTCAGGCACTGTTCGCCGCGTTGGATGATGTGGAAGCGTTACTGGGACAGCAGAAGTTTCTGGCCGGGGACACTCTGACCGAGGCGGACTGGCGGCTGTTCACCACCCTGGTACGATTCGATGCCGTGTATGTGGGTCATTTCAAATGCAACCGGAACCGGATTGCGGACTTCCCGAATCTGTCGAATTACCTGCGTCAGTTGTACCAGGTACCCGGGGTGAAAGAGACGGTGCATCTGGACCATATCAAGCACCATTATTATTACAGCCACGACACCATCAACCCGACCCGGATCGTGCCGGTGGGGCCGGAGTTGGGGTTGGATGCGCCGCATGATCGGGGTGAGGTGTAACAGTTCGTTGTTGATTCACGTTGGGTAACGGCGGATGCGCTTCGCTTATCCGCCCTATGCCATTTGCCGCACTATCCGTAGGGCGGATAAGCCGAAGGCGCATCCGCCGTTACCCATACATCGGTAAGGCCCGCGCAATAATCTCCTTCACCGGCACACCTTTGGGCAAATTACCGTACAACCCGTGCGGCTGCTCAATCCGGCTGGCGATGAAGGCCTCCGCCACGCGCCGATCGCCGTGGCGGAGCAACAATGATGCCTGCAAGGCCACCGCCATCGCCTCGGCCAGACTCCGCGCCCGATACTCCCGCGCCTCCGGCGCCTTGAGCGCCGCCTCCAGGTCGACCACATAGCGGTCCAGCCGGGCATCCACGCCCCGGCTGCGCTGAAACTCGCTGAACAGCGCCTCTCGGGTTTCCGGCTGCTTGTCCAATGCCCGCAGAATATCCAGACACTGCACATTGCCGCTACCCTCCCAGATGGCATTGATCGGCGCCTCCCGGTACAGGCGCGCTGTCATGAATTCGTTCATTACCCCGCTGCCACCCAGACATTCCATGGCCTCGGCGTTGTGCCCGGCCACCCGTTTGCACACCGAGTACTTCCCCAGCGCCGTCGCTAGGCGCAGAAACGCCTGCTCCTGCAGGTCCCGCCGATGGTCGAGGGCCTGAGCCAAACGCATTGCCAAGGTCACGGCGGCATCGCTTTCAATCACCAGGTCCGCCAAAACATTCTGCATCAGCGGTTGCTGCACCAGCGCCCGGCCAAACGCCCGGCGATGCACACAGTGGTGAATCGCCTGCACCACCGCCTGGCGCAGGGCGGCGGCCGAGGCGACGGTGCAATCAAATCGCGTCAGGGCCACCATCTCGATGATGGTCGCCACGCCCCGCCCTTCCTGACCCAACAGCCAACCCTCGGCCCCGCGCAGCTCCACCTCACTGGAGGCATTGGAGACATTGCCGGCCTTGTCTTTCAGCCGCTGCAATAGCAGCGCATTCTTGCCGCCCTCGGAGCGCCAGCGGGGCACCAGAAAACAGGACAGGCCCGCATCGGTCTGCGCCAGCGTCAGAAAACCATCGGAGTTGGGAGCAGACATGAAAAACTTGTGGCCGGTCAACCGATAATGATCACCCTGGGCCCGCGCCCGGGTGGTATTGGCGCGCACATCCGAGCCACCCTGTTTTTCGGTCATGGCCATGCCCAGGGTCAGCCCGGCTTTCTCGCTGAAATGCCGATTGCTGCCGTCGTACTCCCCGGACAACAACTTGGGCACCCAGGTCGCCGGCAGGCCCTCCTGGGCTTTCAGCACCGGAATACCCGCAAAGGTCATGGTGATCGGGCAACCGTGACCCTGCTCCAATTGCGTCTGCAGATAGACGCTGGCGGCCCGGGCGGCATGGGCGCCGGGCTGGGGGTTCTGCCAGGGACTCGCGTGCAGGCCCTCGGCAATGGCCTTGCCCATCAACCGGTGATAGCTCGGGTGATAGTCCACCCAGTCGAACCGATGGCCCCAGCGATCGTGGGTGCGCAGTTCCGGCGGATGGGCATTGGCGTCAAAACCACATTGAATCCACCCCGGATCACCCAGCGCCCGCCCCTGCTCATGCAGCGCGGCTTCGGCCCACCCCGCCCCACCGGTTTTGATCAATTCCTGCAGCGCCACATCCTCCCGGTAGGCGTCATAGCCTTCCAACGGCGGCGGCACGTTGAACACTTCGTGGGTCTCTGTCTGGGAATCGCGCGAGTGGGGCTCGCTCATGGTCACCTCCCGGTAGGCCGGTGGGTCTGGAAGCTGTATAATCGCGGGTTTCACGCCAGCCCGTCATACACGAAGCTTAGTACAGGTTACCGCATGTCTTTGGAAAAAACGTACAACCCCCACGCCATCGAGCGCGAGTGGTATCAGACCTGGGAAGATCGAGGTTACTTCAAGCCCCAGGGCGGAGATGACCCCTACTGCATCATGATTCCGCCGCCGAACGTAACCGGCAGCCTGCACATGGGTCATGGCTTCAACAACGCGGTGATGGACGCGATGATCCGCTATCACCGAATGAAGGGCGACGACACCCTGTGGCAGATGGGCACCGACCACGCCGGCATCGCCACCCAGATGGTGGTGGAGCGGCAACTGGCTGCCGAAGGTCAGGACCGGCACGATCTGGGCCGGGAAAAATTCCTGGAGAAAGTCTGGGAGTGGAAGGCCGAGTCTGGCGGCAACATCACCCGCCAGCTGCGCCGTCTGGGCTCCTCTCTGGATTGGAGCCGCGAGCGCTTCACCATGGATGAGGGCCTGTCCAAAGCCGTTCAGGAAGCGTTTGTGCGCCTGTACGAAGATGGCCTGATTTACCGCGGCAAGCGCCTGGTGAACTGGGACCCGAAACTGCACACCGCCATTTCCGATCTCGAAGTGGAAAACCACGATGAGAAAGGCTTTTTCTGGCACATGCGCTACCCGCTCGCCGACGGCGAAAAGACGGCCGATGGCAAAGACCACCTGGTGGTGGCCACCACCCGCCCGGAAACCATGCTGGGCGATTCGGCCGTGGCCGTGCACCCGGAAGACCAGCGCTACGCCTCACTGGTGGGGAAGTTCATTGAGCTGCCCCTGGTCGGCCGCCGCATTCCGATTATTGCCGATGACTATGTGGATCAGGATTTTGGCACCGGCTGCGTGAAGATCACTCCAGCCCACGACTTCAATGATTACGAAGTGGGCAAACGTCACGACCTGCCCCTGATCAATGTGCTGGATAAAGATGCGGCCATTCTGGGCACCGCTCAGGTATTCAACTATGCCGGTCAGTCTCGCACCGACATCGATACCGGCCTGCCCTCAGAGCTGGCAGGCAAAGATCGCTATGCCGCGCGCGAAGCGATTGTCGAAGCCCTGCAGGCCTCCGACCTGATGGACAAGATCGAAGACCATGCTCTGAAGCAGCCCCGCGGCGACCGCTCCGGTGTAGTGGTGGAACCCTGGCTAACCGACCAGTGGTATGTGAGCACCAAGCCCCTGGCCGAGCCGGCCATTGAGGCGGTGGAAGACGGCCGCATTCAGTTTGTGCCCAAGCAGTACGAGAACATGTACTTTTCCTGGATGCGCGACATTCAGGACTGGTGCATCAGCCGACAGCTCTGGTGGGGCCATCGGATTCCGGCCTGGTACGACGAGAACGGCAAGGTGTATGTGGGCCGCAACGAGGCGGAAATCCGCAGCAAGTACGACCTGCCCCAGAGCGTCAGGCTGGAGCAGGACGAAGACGTACTGGATACCTGGTTCAGCTCGGGTCTGTGGACCTTTTCCACGCTCGGCTGGCCGGAACAGACCGACTTCCTGAAGAAATTCCACCCGACCGACCTGCTGGTGACCGGGTTCGACATCATTTTCTTCTGGGTGGCGCGCATGATCATGCTGACCATGCACCTGATCAAAGATGAAAACGGTAAGCCGCAGGTGCCGTTCGAAACCGTCTACGTGCACGGTCTGGTACGCGACAGTTACGGTCAGAAAATGTCCAATCCAAAGGCAACGTGCTGGACCCGCTGGACATCATCGACGGCATTGATCTCGAAAGCCTGGTGGCCAAGCGTACCAAAGGCCTGATGCGCCCGAAAGACGCCCAGAAAATTGAAAAGCAGACCCGCAAGGAATTCCCGGACGGTATTGCCGCCTATGGCACCGACGCCCTGCGTTTTACCTTCTGCTCCCTGGCCTCCACCGGGCGTGACATCAAGTTCGATATGGGCCGGGTGGAAGGCTACCGCAACTTCTGCAACAAAATCTGGAACGCCACCCGCTATGTGCTGATGCAGTGCGAAGGCGAAGACTGCGGTCAGGACGGCGGTGACGTCGCCCTGTCGCTGGCGGACCGGTGGATCATCTCCCGCCTGCAGAACGCTGAGCAAACCGTCACCGAGGCACTGAACACCTACCGCCTCGATCTGGCCGCCCAGGCCCTGTACGAGTTCATCTGGAACGAGTACTGCGACTGGTATCTGGAGCTGTCCAAGCCGGTCCTGTGGGACGAGAATGCCACCGCCGAACAGAAACGCGGCACCCGCCGCACCCTGATCCGCGTGCTGGAAACCACCCTGCGTCTGGCACACCCGCTGATGCCATTCATCACCGAAGAAATCTGGCAGAAGATCAAAGACCTGTCCGGTGCCCAGGGCGAGACCATCATGCTCGCGCCCTACCCCGTGGCCGATGAGCGCAAGGTGGATGCCGAGGCCTCAGCCGATATCGAATGGCTGAAAGCAGTGATCCTGGGCGTGCGTAACATTCGCGGGGAAATGAACATTTCCCCGGCGAAAAAACTGCCGCTGTTTTTCTACAACGGCTCCGATCAGGATCAGCGCCGCCTGAACGACAACCGCCAGTACCTGATCAAAATTGCCGCCCTGGAAGATGTCACCTGGCTGAACCCGGGGGACGAGGCCCCGGTGTCCGCCACAGCACTGGCGGGTAATCTTGAGCTGCTGGTACCCATGGCCGGTCTGATCGACAAGGATGCGGAACTGGAGCGGTTGAACAAGGAAACCGTAAAACTGGAAAAAGACATCCAGAAAACCGAAGGCAAATTGGGCAATGCAAGCTTTGTCGACAAAGCGCCTAAAGAGGTGGTCGATAAAGAGCGCGATCGGTTGGACGGGTTGAAATCCGCGTTGAGTAAGTTGCAGGAGCAGGTACGTCGAATCGAGAGTCTCTGATAATTTTCCTCGACTTTGCGTAGGGCGGATAAGCGAAGCGCATCCGCCGTAAATACCCGTGACATTATCGATTAACGCAACCTTGGGGAACGGCGGATGCGCGCTTCGCGCTTATCCGCCCTACGCCACCTATCGTTCGCCGGCACGGATATCAACCACGCCTTTCCCACCCCAATCCTCGGGATAAACACCTTCCTTCACCGATCGGTGAAAGGTTGAATACGGCCAATCCTTCACCGCATTCACCCAACCATGTTTGACCGGATTGTAATGCACGTAATCCATATGATTGCGAAAATCCTGCTCGCTGGTGATGGCGTGCTCCCAAAATCGCTGCTGACAGATTGTGGCATCTCGGGCCAATCCCTCCATCGCAATCACCGTTTTTGAAAACACTTTCTTGATCTCCCGCCAGCGGCCAGAGTAGTCGGCATCGTATTGCGGTAAGGTCCATATTGCATGCAGGTGATCCGGCAGGACGCACCAGGCATCGATGGTAAAAGGGCGCGCTTGATGCACCCGACGCACGGCGTCACGGAGGGTATCGATATAGCGAGTCAAAAAATCGGATTGCCGATCTTGCAAGGTTACCGTGAAAAAATATGTGCCACCGGGAATGTAAGTGCGTCGGTAGTTGGGCATGGCGGGCTCCAGTCCTTGGATAATGTCGCACAAAGGGTATCCAATAGGACGAACGGAGCCAAGCCGATAGCGGCATCAAGCGACAATGTGGCTTATGACTGAGAGGTCGATCAAAGTTTTGGGGCGATTCCGGCGGACGCATTTGGGTTAGGTTACGGCGGATGCGGATTTTTACTGCTGCGCTCGGCTCCGCCCTGCGGGGCGTGGTGGATGTATTTTGGGTGGTTGCGGCGGATGCGCCTTCGGCTTATCCGCCCTGCGCATACCACGGCAGCTCCCGTAGGGCGGATAAGCGCCGCGAGGCGCGCATCCGCCGTTGCCTTGGGTAGGGATAGACCGAGGCGCATGGC
The DNA here is from genome assembly GCF_002695945.1 of Marinimicrobium sp. Taxonomy (NCBI): domain Bacteria; kingdom Pseudomonadati; phylum Pseudomonadota; class Gammaproteobacteria; order Cellvibrionales; family Cellvibrionaceae; genus Marinimicrobium; species Marinimicrobium sp. The sequence goes on from NZ_NZQP01000030.1 coordinate 23,448, forward strand.
GGAGAGGGAGGGATTCACTCGGGCCATCCATGGCCCTCGCCCTTCGGCCGCTCACGCACATCCCTGTGCTCCGCGGCATTAGTGCATCCTGCACGTCGGCGCCTTCGGCCGTGCAAAACGGCTGTCCTGCCGTTTTTTGATTCGCCTCTTCCTGAGGCTCACCCTCCGGGCGGCTTCGCCGTCCCAATTTGATCCCGTCAAATTGGTCGAACCCGGCGAGGCTTCTCACCCTTCCCTTTCAGCCATAAAAAAACCGCCCCCTGTCGGGGACGGTTTCTGTATGGCGGAGAGGGAGGGATTCGAACCCTCGATACCGGATTAGGGTATACTCCCTTAGCAGGGGAGCGCCTTCAGCCACTCGGCCACCTCTCCAAAACAATTTGTCACCTGCCTCTCGACAAGTGCGGCGCATCATACCATATCTCACGAAAAATCAAAGGGTTGAGAGTGGTTGGATGCAAAAAAGTGCGATCAAAATCGCGTCTGGTCGGAACTTGACCGGAATTTCCAGAGGGAAGAGCGGCTCGGGAGGTGGTTGATTACGCTCCCGAGGCCCGTCGACGAGTCTGGGATCAATCCAGCTGCTCATCCTGGTTCTGCTTCTCACGCTGAATGCGCTGGTAAATCTCTTCGCGGTGAACGGCGATATCCTTGGGTGCATTCACACCGATACGGACCTGATTGCCCTTCACGCCAAGTACGGTGACGGTCACTTCATCACCAACCATCAATGTTTCGCCAATACGGCGGGTCAAAATCAACATAATAAATCTCCTTCACTCATCCTGTAAGAACACGGCGTAGACTCCATCGTCCGATGCCGCTTCTCGGCTAACCCCGATCGCCAATGGGCGTCAAACTACAAACCCCCTTGAAGTATTGACCATAGTTGGCGATTAGGACAAACATTTTCCACCCTTTTATGTGCATTGTTCTCCCTGCTTACATTAACGCGCGCTAACTGTACCAGATTTATTGAGCGATCGCTAACCAACCGCCCCAATCCGGAGTATGCGCCTGTTAACCCCGGTCCCGGCTTTCCTCGGGCTCTTTATCGAGTCCGAAGGCCGTGTGCAGGCAGCGAACCGCCAGTTCCAGGTAACGCTCTTCGATGATCACGGAGATTTTGATTTCCGAGGTGGTGATCATCTGAATATTGATGTTCTCTTCGGCCAGGGCGTTGAACATGGTGGAGGCCACCCCGGCATGGGAGCGCATTCCAACTCCGACAATGGACACCTTGGCGACCCGGTCATCCCCGCGTACTTCCCGGGCGCCGATGGACTGGGCCACGGTTTCCAGGACACCGACGGTCTTTTTCAGATCGCCTTTGTTGACGGTAAAGGTCAGGTCTGTGGTGTTGTCGGCACCCACGTTCTGGACAATCACGTCCACTTCAATATTGGCAGCACCCACCGGACCCAGGATACGGGCGGCAACGCCCGGCGTGTCCGGCACACCAGCAAGAGTCACTTTTGCCTCATCGCGGTTGAACGCGATGCCCGAGACAATGGGTTGTTCCATAGTGTCATCTTCCTCATCGAGTGTAATCAGGGTGCCCGGGCCTTCCTGGAAGCTCGACAACACCCGTAACGGAACTTTGTACTTGCCGGCGAATTCAACCGACCGGATCTGCAGCACCTTGGAACCTAGACTGGCCATTTCCAGCATTTCTTCGAAGGTGATCCGGTCCAGCCGTCGGGCACGCTCTACCACTCGTGGGTCGGTGGTGTATACGCCGTCCACGTCGGTATAGATCTGGCACTCATCGGCTTTCAACGCCGCCGCCAGGGCCACGCCGGTGGTATCTGAGCCACCCCGTCCAAGGGTGGTGATATTGCCCTGCTCGTCCACACCCTGGAACCCGGCGACCACCACCACACGCCCGGCCTCAAGGTCGGCGCGCATGTTGGCTTCATCAATGGCCTGGATGCGGGCTTTGGTGTGGGCATTGTCGGTCAGGATACGCACCTGGCCACCGGTGTAGGACCGGGCATCGTAGCCGCGCTTTTTCAGCGCCATCGACAGCAGGGCAATGGTGACCTGTTCACCGGTCGACACCAGCACGTCCAATTCGCGCGGGTCGGGGTTGTCCTGTATCTGCTGAGCCAAGGCAATCAGGCGGTTGGTCTCGCCGCTCATCGCGGACAGCACCACCACCATATCGTGGCCCTGGTCACGAAATTTCGCCACCTTGTCAGCCACGGCTTCAATCCGCTCGACGGTGCCCACGGAGGTGCCGCCGTATTTCTGTACGAACAAACTCATGCCCGAACGCTTCCTCGACCAGTACGCCGGAGAACCGGCTCAGTTGCAACATTGCGCGCCATGCGCGGCCCGCTATTAAAGCGTAAATCGCGCGTTAGCGAAATAGTTTTTCAGGCCCGTAAAAGCCTTTTTTAGCGGTTTGGTTACGGCGGATGCGGTTCGCCGTACGAGATTTTGGCACGTTGGGTTACGGCGGATGCGCCTTCGGCTTATCCGCCCTACGCGACCTGCCGTGCTATGCGTAGGGGCCGAGCGCAGCGGTAGGACACGCATCCGCCGTAACCGACCCGAAAAGCGTTATGCGAGTTGGGCTTTGACCCACTCGGGGACGGCGCTCAGGGCGCTGTCCAGCCCGCTGGGATCAGTGCCACCGCCCTGGGCCATATCCGGGCGGCCACCGCCTTTGCCGCCTACCTTTGTGGCCACTTCACGCATCAGATCGCCGGCTTTGATCCGGTCAGTCAGATCCTTGGTCACCCCGGCAACCAATGAGACTTTCTCACCCTCTACCGCCGCGACCAGCAATACGCCACTGCCAAGCTTGTTTTTCAGCTGATCGGCGCTCTCGCGCAGGGATTTGCTGTCGGCCCCCTCCAGCTTGACCGCCAGTACCTTGACCCCGGCGACCTCCTGAACCTGGTCCAGCAGGCTGCCGCTGCCCGCAGTGGCCAGCTTGGCCTTGAGCGCGCTCAGTTCCTTTTCCAGCTTGCGGTTCTGGGCCAGCAGTTGCTCGACCTTCTCCGGCACCTGCGGACGGCGGGTCTTCAGGGCCTGAGCGGTGCGGTCGGCAAGTGCCTCAACCTCATCAAACAGCGCCAGAGCGCCCGCTCCGGTCACCGCCTCGATGCGACGAACACCCGCCGCCACGCCGGATTCAGAGGTGATCCGAAACAGGCCGATGTCGCCAGTGCGGCGCACGTGGGTACCGCCGCAGAGTTCCACCGAGAACCCATCCCCCATGGTCAGCACGCGCACCTGGTCACCGTACTTTTCACCAAACAGCATCATGGCACCTTTGGTCTTGGCGCTGTCGATATCCATCTCTTCGACCTGAACATCGGTGTTGGCGCGAATCTGTTCGTTGACCAGCGCTTCAATCGCCTTGATCTCTTCGGGCTTGAGCGCCTCGAAGTGGGAGAAGTCAAAACGCAGACGCTCGGAATCCACCAGTGACCCTTTCTGGGTCACGTGCTCGCCCAGCACTTCACGAAGCGCCGCGTGCATCAGGTGGGTTGCCGAGTGATTCAGGGCGGTGGCCGAACGCACATTGCCGTCGACCCGGGCCGACAGCGTATCGCCCACCGCCAGACGGCCGTGCAATACCCGGCCAATGTGCAGATGGCTGCTCCCCTGCTTGTTGCAGTCACGCACCTCAAAGCGCAGACCACCGTCGGCTTCCAGGTAGCCGGTATCGCCCACCTGACCACCGGACTCGGCGTAAAACGGCGTGCGATCGAGCACCACGGCGCCCTCATCGCCTTCTTCCAGTTGGTCCACGAGCTGGCCGTCTTTCAGCAACGCCTGGATCTTGCCCTGCTCCGCAAGCTGGGTATAGCCCAGGAACTCGGTGGCCGGCAGGTCCAGCCCGGCCGAGGTGTAATCCACCTTGAAGCTGCCGGCCGCGCGGGCCCGGGCGCGCTGGGCGTCCATGGCCTGCTCGTAACCGGGCATATCCAGCGTCAGACCACGCTCGCGCGCAATGTCCGCGGTCAGGTCGACAGGGAAACCGTAAGTGTCGTACAGAGTAAAGACGATATCGCCGGGAATCTCGGTGCCACTCAGATCTTCCAGCGCCCCTTCGAGGACCACCATCCCCTTATCCAGGGTTTTGGCGAACTGCTCCTCTTCCAACAGCAGCACCTTTTCGATCTGTGCCCGTTGCTGGCGTAACTCCGGATAGGCATCACCCATCACCTCGGCCAGCGCGACCACCAACTGGTGGAAAAACGGTTGGGTCTGGCCCAGTTGGTGACCGTGGCGCACGGCGCGGCGAATGATGCGGCGCAGCACATAACCGCGCCCTTCATTGGAGGGCAGCACCCCATCGCTGATCAGAAACGCACAGGAACGGATATGGTCGGCAATCACCCGCAGTGACTTGTTTTCCATATCCGTGGCACCCGTCGCGTCGGCCGCGGCTTTGAGCAGGTGCTGGAACAGATCGATGTCGTAGTTGTTGTGCACGCCCTGCATGACCGCGGCAATCCGCTCCAGGCCCATGCCGGTATCGATGGAGGGGTTGGGCAGCGGCTTCAACTCGCCATTGCTGTGGCGCTCATACTGCATGAACACCAGGTTCCAGATCTCGATGTACCGGTCCAGATCATCATTCTCGCTGCCGGGTGGGCCACCAGGCACATCCGGGCCGTGGTCATAAAAGATTTCCGAGCTGGGACCACAGGGGCCGGTGTCCCCCATCTGCCAGAAGTTGTCTTCATCCAGGCGGGAGAAGCGCTCGGGGCTGACCCCCACCTCCTTCTGCCAGATATCGGCCGCTTCATCGTCGCTGATATGGACGGTCACCCACAACCGCTCTTCGGGCAGTTTGAGTACATCGGTCAGAAACTCCCAGGCGAACTTGATCGCGTCGCGCTTGAAGTAGTCTCCAAAGCTGAAATTGCCCAGCATCTCAAAGAACGTGTGGTGGCGGGCGGTATAGCCGACATTTTCGAGGTCGTTGTGCTTGCCCCCGGCACGCACACAACGCTGGGAACTGGCCGCACGGCGGTAATCCCGGTGTTCTTCGCCGAGGAATACGTCCTTGAACTGGACCATACCGGCATTGGTGAACAGGAGGGTCGGGTCATTACCCGGAATCAGGGAGCTGCTGGGGACAACGGTGTGCCCCTGCTGCTCAAAGTACTTCAAGAAGGCGTCGCGAATTTCTGCGCTTTTCATAGCGTATCCGTGGTTATCGAGATCAAAATGGGGCGATTCAGGGGCGGTCGAGCTGTTCCCGCTCTTCCTGGGTCAACTGGCGCGCTTCGCTCTCCAGCATCACCGGGATGCCATCGCGAATAGGGTAAGCCAAGTGGCTGGCTCGGCACACCAGCTCCTGCTTTTCAGCGTCGTACTCCAGTGGAGCCTTGCTCACCGGGCAGACCAGTAGACTGAGCAGTTTTTTGTCGATCATAGCGCCCCTCGGGGAATGAGGTAAAAGCCGCTATCTTACACCGGGGCGCGACTCCAACGCTACTGAGCGGCCCCGCAAATCAGTTGCTGGCCACGTCCTCTGGCATCGGCCCTACCAGGGTGGTCGGGTCGACCCGTCGATCGAACCAGTTCATGCGCCAGTCCAGATGTGGGCCGGTGGCCCTTCCTGTGGCACCGACTTCGGCGATGGTATCCCCCTGACCGACTTCCTCCCCCTCTTTCACCAGAATTCGGTGCAGGTGAATGAAGGTGGACGACAGACCGTGCCCATGGTCGACAATCAGGGTGCCGCCGGAGAAAAACATATCGTCGTGCACCAGGGTGACCACACCCGGCGCCGGGGATGCCACCGGGGTGCCCTGCGGCGCGGCAATATCCACCCCGTAATGGGGAGAGCGCGGCTCGCCGTTATAAAACCGCTGACTGCCGTAAACGCCGGTAATGATCCCGACCAGTGGCCACTGGAAAGACTGCGTAAAATCGGTACGCGCCAGATCATGCTGGCGAGCCTTCCAGGCGAGAGCCGCTTCGGCCCGGGCGCGCTTGACCTGTTCCGGGTCCGGAGTCACTGTACTCTGTGGAACACCCTCAATGCGCTGGATATTGTAATCCCGGGCTTTGACGGGGAATTCAAAGTGCTCGGGCTCCCCTGCCGGGGGTATCAGGGTCAGCTTGGCGGGCGACTCGGCATCCCGGTCGAGACCAATCACAAATTGGCCGTCGTCGGCAATCCGCACAGTGCGATCCCCCAGTTTCAGCTCGCTACCCGGTGTCACCGCGCCACGAATGACGGCGCCCTGCTGCCAGTCGCCGTGGTGGATTTCGAGGGCCTGGGCCGAGAGAGCCCAAAGCAGAGCAAACGGGAATGCGGTGAAATTTCTGAGCATGTAATGCCTCTGACATCATCAATGGATCATTTAATGAGCAGGTTAGCACGAACTTAAGTGATTGGGGCAACCACGTGATGCGGGGATGGGGTGCTGTGGGAGCGGCGGATGCGGGTCATACCGCTGCGCTCGGCCCCTACGGGTACTGCCGTGCCATCCGTAGGGGCCGAGCGCAGCGGTATGACCCGCATCCGCCGTTAACGAAAACGGCAGCCTCAGGGCTGCCGTTTTCGTTTCATACCATGACTGAGGATTGAGCTTACTGCTCGCCCACCCGCAATATTTTCATGGTGTTGGTGCCGCCCAACTGGTTGGAGTCACCGTTGGTGACAATCACCAGATCACCGTCACTCAGCACACCCTTGCTTTTCAGGATCTCGATCGCGCGCATATGATCCTGATGGCCCGGTGCCGAGCTGTCGGTTTCGAACGGTACCGGCTGGACACCGCGATACAGCGCCACGCGACGCTGGGTATCGATCCGTCCGGAGAAGGCGAAAATCGGCAACTGAGAACCAATGCGGGACATCAGACGCGGGGTCGCACCGGACTCGGTCAGCGAGATGATCGCCTTCACACCGCTGAGGTGGTTGGCGGTGTACATCGACGCCATGGCGATGGACTCGTCAATGGTCTGGAACTTCTGCTCCACCCGGTAGGTGCTCTGGCTGGCGCTCGGGTGCTTTTCAGCCCCCAGGATGATGCGCACCATGGCCTTGATGGTCTCTTCCGGGAAGTCGCCAGCGGCGGTTTCCGCGGACAGCATCACCGCATCGGTGCCATCAAGNACNNCGATGNCGACCCACGTCGAACACTTCGGCGCGGGTCGGCATCGGGTTCTTGATCATGGACTCCATCATNTGGGTCGCNGTGATCACCACCTTGTTCAGGGCACGNGAGCGCTCGATGATGCGCTTCTGTACACCNATCAGGGATTCATCACCGATCTCCACACCCAGGTCACCACGGGCGACCATGACCGCATCACTGGCTTCAATGATNGCGTCNAGGGTTTCGTCNTCCGCAACCGCTTCAGCACGTTCAACTTTGGCTACCAGACCCGCACGCTCGCCACCGGCGGCCCGCATCAACTCGCGAGCCTTGTTCATGTCGTCCGCACTGCGCGGGAANGACACGGCCAGATAGTCGACGTCGATNTNCGCCGCGGTTTTGATGTCGGCCAGATCTTTTTCGGTCAGAGCCGGAGCCGACAGGCCACCGCCTTGACGGTTGATGCCCTTGTTGTTGGACAGCGGACCGGCAANNCGGGTCACGCAGTACACGCGGTTGCCTTCAATTTTCTCCACTTCCAGCACCACGCGGCCATCGTCCAGCAGCAGGTTATCGCCCGGCTTACAGTCGCCTGGCAGCTCCTTGTAGTCGATACCAACCTGGTTCTGGTCTCCCTCGTCACGGCCGAGGTCCGCATCCAGAACAAACTTGTCACCAAGCTTGAGCTCGATTTTCTTGTCCTTGAAGCGTGAAATACGGATCTTCGGACCCTGCAGGTCGCCCAGCACGGCCACAAAACGGTCGTGNTTGGCNGCGATNGCGCGCACGTTTTCCGCGCGCTGNTTGTGCTCTTCCGGCGACCCGTGGGAGAAGTTCAGGCGAACGACGTTCACGCCCGCCAGAATCAGTTTTTCCAGCATTTCCGGAGCTTCAGAGGCGGGCCCCAGGGTGCTGACAATTTTGGTACGTCTTAACATAACTCTCTCTCAGTATTTATTACTTGGCTTGCATCAGCGCCAGGGTGTTATCCAACATGCGGTTGGAGAAGCCCCACTCGTTATCGTACCAGGACATNACTTTAACCCAGCGACCGTTGAAAACCTTGGTCTGCAGAGAGTCGTAGTTGGAAGAGGCCGGGTTGTGGTTGAAGTCGATGGACACCAGCGGCTCATCGCAATACTCCAGTACACCCGCCATTTCACCTTCGGCGGCTTCCTTCATGGCGGCATTCACTTCCTCGACGGTCACGTCTTTGGAGACCAATACGTTCAGGTCAACCAGAGAGACGTTGATGGTCGGTACACGAACCGCCATACCGTCGATCTTGCCCTTCAGTTCCGGCAGTACCAGCGCTACCGCGCGAGCGGCACCGGTTTTGGTCGGGATCATGGACTGAGTGGCCGAACGGGCGCGATAAACGTCGGTGTGATACACGTCGCTCAGGTTCTGATCGTTGGTGTAGGCGTGNATGGTGGTCATGGAGCCCTGCTCGATACCGAACTTGTCGTTCAGTACCTTGGCAACCGGCGCCAGGCAGTTGGTGGTGCAGGAGGCGTTGGAGATGATCTGGTCGGTCGCTTTCAGGGTCTTGTGGTTGACGCCGTAAACAGCGGTCGCGTCCACATCAGTACCCGGTGCGGAAATGATCACTTTCTTCGCGCCGGCTTCNAGGTGGGCACTGGCTTTTTCTTTGCTGGTGAAGATACCGGTGCACTCATACACCACGTCCACACCNAGCTCGCCCCAGGGCAACTTGCTCGGGTCACGCTCAGAGGTAATGCGNATTGCATCACCATTTACAATCATGTTCTCNCCNTCGACAGATACTTCNCCGGGGAATTTGCCGTGNACCGAATCGTACTTGGTCAGGTGAGCGTTCAGGTTGACGTCGCCCAGGTCGTTGATACCGACCACCTGAATGCGGTCGCGATAGTTGGATTCGTACAGCGCACGCAGCACGTTGCGGCCGATGCGGCCGTAGCCGTTGATTGCTACTTTAATGGTCATTACACATCTCCTGGTTACAATTCGGACAATCTAAAAGAGAAATTACAAACGCATTCAGGCGTGATCAGCGTGCCAGTTGGGCCGCTTCACGAGCCAGTTTTTCAATCTCGTCCCAACGCTTCTCGGCGATGAGCTCTTTGGGAGCCATCCAGGTACCCCCTACGCAGGCCACGTTGGGCAGNCTCAGGTACTCGGGCGCCTTGGCGAGGTTGATGCCACCGGTCGGGCAGAAAGTGATTTGCGGCAAGGGTCCGCCAATGGATTTGACCATGGACACACCACCGGCNGATTCCGCCGGGAAAAANTTCATGTGNGTAAAGCCGTGCGCCAGCAGGTTCATGGCTTCACTNGGCGTGGCAATACCGGGCAGCAGCGGGACATCGCTGNNCTTGGCGGCTTCNATCAGCTCCGCCGTGGTGCCNGGGCTGACCAGGAACGTGGAGCCGGCTTCGACGGCNTTNTTCAGGTCGTCCGGAGTGACNATGGTNCCCGCGCCAATCACGGCNTCTTCCGGCAACGCATCGACCATGGCGCGAATCGCATCGAGCGCCACCGGGGTACGCAAGGTGATTTCGAGTACCTTCAGGCCGCCGTTGTACANTGCCTGAGCCAGCGGTACCGCATCTTCCAGGCGCTCCACGACCATNACGGGAATGACCGGAGCCACCTGAACAATTTTATCGATACTTAATGCCACTATGCTTTCCTCTTGATTCGGTAACTGGGTTGATTCAATACGAGCGATCCCGGGNGCGACGNCTCAGGGAGCCCAATACAGTGTCACTGGCACTTTGTTCTGNCGCAGAACGGCACGAATCGGCATATCGCCCACCGGACCTTCACCTTGCGCGGCACGCAGGGCCTGCAATTTTTCTTCNCCAGTGATCAGCAGAACCAGACGACGGGAATTGACGATACCCGCCAGGCTCAGGGTCATACGCTCAGTGTACTCACCGGTCACNTCACTCTGGTGCGCGGTAATCGCCGAACACAGTGAATCGGTGNTCAGCGCTTCCTCAAGCCCTTCGGCGTTGGGGAACAGGGACGCNGTNTGACCGTCNGGCCCCATACCCAGAATGGTGAGATCGAACGGCTGGGCCAGCTTCTGATAGGCCTGCTCGCAGGCGGCGAGGCCTTCGGCGGCAGTTTCCGCCGAGTTCTTCATGCCCAGAAACGGCGCCTGACCGGCAGCGTGTTGCAGNAGATTTTTCTGCACAAACGTCTCGTTGCTTTTGGCGTGGCCCGGCTCGACCCAACGCTCATCNACCANGGCCACCTGGATCCGTTTCCAGTCCAGAGCGATCTGGCTCAGTCGCTGATACAGGGGCGCCGGAGAGCTGCCACCGGACACCAGNAANCTGGCCTGNTCACGCTCTTTCAGCGCCTCGTCCAGTACCGCCACGCAATCTTCCTGCAACGCCGCCAACAGGGCTTCGCGGCTGTCAAAAATCTTTTCGTCCAACATCAGTCCTGATCCTCCGTCAGCAGCTCATCCATGTTGAACCAACTGCGACCATCGCCGGACAGCAGCTCNTCNGACGCNTCNGGNCCCCAGGAACCAGCCGGGTANGCCATGGGCTTGTTNTCCGGGCGCTGCCAGGCTTCGATGATCGGNTCCACCCAGCCCCAGGCCGCGTCNACTTCCGCGCGGTGAATGAACAGGCTCGGGTCACCGGCGGCGGCATCCAGCATNAGGCGCTTGTAGGCGTCNCTGACAAAGTGCTTNTACTTCTCGGCCAGGTTCAGGTTCAACACCACCGGCGTCAGCTCGGTTTCGTGCTTTTCCAGGTTCTTGGACATCAGCACCATCTGGATGCTTTCTTCCGGTTGCAGACGGATCACCAGACGGTTCGGCGTTACTCCGCCGGCCGACTCGGGATACACCTCGTGGGAGACNTCTTTGTACTGAATGACGATTTCAGCAAAACGCTCTTTCAGTCGCTTACCNGTGCGCAGATAGAACGGCACTTTCGACCAGCGCCAGTTATCGATGTGCGCGCGAATGGCAACAAAGGTCTCGGTATTGCTGTCTTTGCCCAGCTCGTCCAGGTAACCGGGTACCGCTTTGCCATCCATCTCGCCCGCCGCGTATTGGCCGCGCACGGTATGCCACTTGACCGCATCACCCTGGAGTGCCCGCAGGGACTCCAGCACCTTGATCTTCTCGGAGCGGATGCTGTCGGCGGTCAGCTTGTTGGGCGACTCCATGGCCACCAGGCAGAGCAACTGCAGCAGGTGGTTCTGGACCATATCGCGCATGGCACCGGCGTCGTCGTAGAAGCTCGCGCGCCCTTCCAGGCCCACGGTTTCGCACAGGCTGATCTGCACATGGTCAATGGTTTTGGCATCCCACAGATGCTCGAAGATGCCATTGGCGAAACGCAGTGTCAGAAGGTTCTGAACCGCTTCCTTACCGAGGTAGNGATCGATCCGGTAAATGGACTTCTCGTCGAAGTATTCNCCAATTTCGGTATTGATCGCATCGGCCGACGCNGCGTCGTAACCCAGCGGCTTCTCCACCACCACGCGNGTGGTCGGGCTGATCAGNTCGCTTTCGGAAATGTGCTTACAGCAGACACCGAANACGCTCGGAGGCGTCGACAGGTAGAAAACGCGATTGTCGTTTCCGGACTTGAGGATTTCCGCCATTTTGTCCCAGTGCTCATCCCGGGAAGAGATGTCGAGGAACAGCGGGTGGATCATTTTCGCGAAACGATCCCAGGTTTCAGCCACAAACTCGCCTTTGCGCAGGTGCTGTTCGGCGGCAGCGCGAACCTTATCCTGGTACTCGGCCACGGCTTCCTGACGACGGCAGGTACCGAAAATGCGAGTGCCCTCAGGCAACTCGTCATTGCAATAGGCGCGATACAGGCCCGGGATCAGTTTGCGCAGCGCCAGGTCACCGGCACCACCAAAAATCACAAAATCAAATGCTTTCAGCATGGACTAAAACCTTGTGTTCTGTATTTGCGGTTATACATTGAGCCCGGCACGATCACCGGGCTCGAACGCTCTCACTACCAACGGAAGACGGTGGCTCCCTCTTCGGCCAGGCCGACTTCGGCACGCAGGGGGGCAAACAGCTCGCGGCCCATGCCATAGTGGCTGTTGGATATGTCGGTCTGCTCCGGCTGACGGCTGGCCAGTTCCTCTTCGGAAACCAGCAGCTCCAGCTTGCCTGCATCGGCATCCAGCTCAATCATGTCGCCATCGCGCACCAGCGAGATGGGGCCGCCATCGAGCGCCTCGGGGGTCAGGTGGATGGCCGCGGGGATTTTACCAGAGGCACCGGACATCCTGCCATCGGTGACCAGCGCGACCTTGAAGCCGCGGTCCTGGAGCACGCCCAGCGGCGGAGTCAGNTTGTGCAACTCCGGCATACCATTGGCTTTCGGGCCCTGGAAACGCACCACGGCAACGAAATCCCGGTCCAGCTCGCCGGCTTTGAACGCCGCNTGGAGGTCTTCCTGACGGTAGAACACCCGTGCAGGCGCCTTGACCTTACGATTCTCGGGCTTGACTGCGGACACTTTGATGACACAGCGGCCCAGGTTGCCCTTGAGCAGCGCCATGCCGCCGGTTTTGCTGAAGGCACTACCGGCCGGGCGCAGGACGTCCTCATCCAGGCTCTTCTCCGGCGCATCGCGCCATTCGATCTTGTCGCCCTCCAGGAACGGCTCCTTGGCGAAGTGGGACATACCCTTACCCATGATGGTGGTCACATCCTCGTGCATCAGCCCTTCGCTGAGCAGGCTGCGGATCAGGAAGCCCATGCCCCCCACTGCCTGGAAGCGGTTCACATCCGCCAGACCGTTGGGGTAGACACGGCACATCAGTGGGATGATTTCGGACAGGTCGGCCATATCCTGCCAATCGATGATCACGCCAGCGGCCCGGGCGATAGCGGTCAGGTGGATGGTGTGGTTGGTCGAACCACCGGTAGCCAGTAGGCCGATAATGCCGTTGACCACGGCTTTCTCGTCGATCACATCGGCAATCGGCGTGTACTGATCGCCACCCTGGGTCAGTTTCACCAGTTGGTTGGTCGCCTCGGTGGTCAGCGCATCGCGCATCCCGGTGCCCGGGTTCACGAAGGAGCTGCCCGGCAACTGCATGCCCATCATTTCCATCAGCATCTGGTTGCTGTTGGCGGTGCCGTAGAAGGTACAGGTACCGGGGCTGTGATAGGAATCCATTTCCGCCTTGAGCAGCTCTTTACGGCCCACTTTACCCTCGGCAAACAGCTGGCGGACTTTCACTTTTTCCGAATTGGGCAGACCGGAAGGCATGGGCCCCGCCGGCACAAAAACGGTAGGCAGATGGCCGAACGACAGCGAGCCGATCATCAGGCCGGGCACGATCTTGTCGCAAATGCCCAGGCAGTGCACGGCATCAAACATGTCGTGGGACAGGGAGACAGCGGTGGACATGGCGATCACGTCGCGACTGAACAGCGACAGATCCATACCATCCCGCCCCTGGGTAACCCCGTCACACATGGCGGGCACGCCACCGGCGACCTGGGCGGTCACACCGTTGGCGAGAGCGGCCGTTTTGATTTTCTCGGGGTAATCAACGTAGGGCTGGTGCGCCGACAGCATGTCGTTGTAGGCGGTCACGATCCCGATATTGGGCGCGCCGGTATCCATCAGCTGCTGTTTCTCTTTCTCGGAAGAGGCAGCAAATCCGTGAGCCAGGTTGCCACAGGACAGGCGCTGGCGGGAGGGGCCATCATTGCGCATCGCATTGACGCGCTCAACGTAGGCCGCCCGGGTATCTCGGCTTCGGTCGATGATCCGCTGGGTAATATCGGAGAGTCTTTTGTGAGTCATTTCAGCACCATTGATTACTTTACATCCAGCCAGACGCCCTCGCCCCGCCACCCGCGGGAGCGATTTATCGGGTCGGACGGCCTGCCCCGGGCGCTGTCACCCCGCTTGCGGGTGGGCTGATCCGGCGTTGGGGGCCGGACAGCACCAGGGGGACGGCACCATGGTCAGTCCGCCAAGGGCCAGTCCGCCAAGCCTCGTCTGACTTGCTATATTCACGGTCTAATGCTCCTCAGGGCTCATCCGATACATTGCCGGACAATACTCCCGAGGCTCTCTCACACGTCTCCGTGCAGCGGTTATAAATGATTTTGCCGCCAGAGACCCAGGGTCGCTGGCGGCCGTACTGTTTCCGCTGTTACTTTGCTTGTTTGTAGTAGTTTATCAGACTGCGGGTCGAGGCATCATGTTTGTCGCTCACCTCGGCGCCGTCTGCCAGTTCCGGCTGGATACCGGCGGCCAACACCTTACCCAGCTCCACACCCCACTGATCGAAGGAGTGAATCTGCCAGATGATGCCCTGGGTGAAGATCTTGTGCTCGTACAGTGCAATCAGGGCGCCCAGAGAGCGCGGCGTCACCTTGTCCATCAACAGGGTGTTGGTCGGGCGATTGCCACGGTGCACCTTGTGGGCCACGATTTCTTCAATCCGCGCCTCATCCATACCCTTGGCCTTGAGGTCCGCACGCACCTGATCGGCGTCGATGCCCTTCATCAGCGCCTCGGTTTGCGCGAACATATTGGCCATCAGCGCATCGTGATGTCCTTCCACTTCAATGGTGGGCTTCACCGAGCCAATAAAGTCGGCGGGGATGATGTCGGTTCCCTGGTGCAGGAACTGATAGAAGGCGTGCTGGCCGTTAATGCCCACCTCGCCCCAGATCAGCGGCACGCTGCCGTAGGTCAGGGTCTCACCTTCCCAGTTGACCGACTTGCCGTTGCTTTCCATTTCGGCCTGTTGCATGTAGGCCGGGAAGCGGTGCAGGCACTGGTCGTAAGGCAGCAGGGCATGGGAGGGATAACCGAGGAAGTTGCGGTTCCAGATACCGACCAGGGCCAGCATGACCGGGGCGTTTTCCGCCAAGGGGGCTTCGCAGAAGTGGCGATCCATTTCATAGGCGCCCTGCAGCAACTCCTCAAAGGCATCAAAGCCCTGTTGCAACGCGATGGGCAGCCCGATGGTGGACCAGAGCGAGAAACGACCGCCGACCCAGTCCCACATTTCAAAGATGTTTTTCTCCGCTACACCGAACTCCACGGCCTTCTTCACATTGGACGATACGGCCACGAAATGCTGGCTGGTCGTGGACTCGGAACCGCCGCCTTTGAGGAACCAGGCCCGGGCGGTGTTCGCGTTGGTGATGGTTTCCAGCGTGGTAAAGGTCTTGGAGGCCACGATAAACAGGGTGGTTTCGGGATTGACCCGCTCCAGCACCTGGGCGATCTGGAAACCGTCCACGTTCGAGACGTAGTGGGTGCGCAGCGTATCGTCGCTGTAGGCGCTCAGCGCTTCGGTGACCATCAGCGGCCCGAGGTTGGAACCACCAATGCCGATGCTGACAATATCGGTGATCGACTTGCCGGAAAAACCTTTCCACTCGCCGGAGCGCACGCTGGTGACCAGCTCGCGCATATGATTCAGCTCGCGCTCTACCTGAGGGCGAACATCCTTGCCGTCCACCATGATCGGCTTGCCCGACTTGTCCCGCAGCGCCACGTGCATGACCGCACGATCTTCGGTCCGGTTGATGTGCTCACCGCCGAACATGCGATTGCGCCAATCCGCCACCTTGGACTCTTCCGCCAATGTCAGCAGCCCCTTACGGGTCTCTTCGGTGATCAGATTCTTGGAATAATCAAACAGGATGTGGGGAGCGCGAATAGAGAAGTTGTCGAACCGGGACTGATCCTCGGCAAACAGAGATTTGAGCTCCCGCTGACGCAGGGTATCGGCATGCTGTGCCAGGGATTGCCAACTCGGTAACTGGGTAGGACTTGCCATGTATCGACCTCATTTTTCCGCAGAGCGGGTCACTTGTGTTGGAAGCAATTGTGGTTTTTTGGCGGCGTCCGGTGCATCAGGTCGCCTGCCCGCCCAACCGCCGCTTCGGTTGACCGACGCGAAAGACTGCGTAGGTATTTAGCGATGACACCGCCGCTGCGCCGGGTGTCAAAGGTGCCGATTGAGCGCTGCAAAGCACCGCCGCCTCTGGCCTGGCGAGAAATTGAGCGTGCTTCAAAAAGGCAGGCATAATAAGCACTTAGGGTGAAAAAGTCAATTTGAGCGGCTTTCCAGCGCTGGTCTCACAGGGTAAGCTGGCTTATTTGTCGAGGCCGAGTTTGCGCCATGTTCCCATCCGCTGACGTTCACTCCACCCCGCCGCTGGGAATCATTGAAGGTTTCTTCGGTCGCACCTGGTCCTGGGCGGCCCGGACCGACATGGTCCACTTCCTGGCCCGACAGGGTTACGATTTTTACCTCTATGCCCCGAAAGCGGACCCCCACCTGCGCCGCCACTGGCAGACACCCTGGCCGGAAGACGAATGGCGGGCCCTGTGCGCGCTACGCGACACCTGCCGGGCGCAGGGTATCCGCTTTGGAGTAGGACTCAGCCCCCTGGAGCTCTACCGGGAGCCCTGGCCGCAGAGCCGGAAGGCCCTGACACGGAAACTCCAGGCGCTGAACCGCCTCGAACCGGACCTGATGGGACTGTTGTTCGACGATATGCGCGGCGACCTGCCCGAGCTGGCTGAACGCCAGGTATCCCTGGCCCATGTCGCGGCCGAGGCCAGCACCGCCGAGCATCTGATCCTCTGCCCGACCTATTACAGCTTTGACCCCGTTCTGGAGAAGGTTTTCGGAGCGCGTCCGGCCGGCTACTGGGAGCATCTCGGGCAGAACCTCGATCCGTCGATCGACCTGTTCTGGACCGGGCAGGAAGTCTGCTCCCGGACCTACCCCGATGACCACCTCACCCAAGTCAGCCAATACCTGCAGCGGCGCCCCTTTCTCTGGGACAATTACCCGGTCAATGACAGTGCGAGCCTGAGCCCCTATTTGCGCCTGGACGCCTACCCTGCCAGCCATGCCAGACTGAGCGGACAGGTCGCGGGCCACGCGGTAAACCCGATGAACCAAGCCTACCTGTCGCAGATTCCGCTACACTCCCTGCCGGAAGCCTACCGGGCAGGCGGCGACTACCGGCCGGAGGCGGCGTTCATGAGCGCGACCCGGGCCTGCACCCCGCCCGAGCTGGCCAGACACCTGATCGCCGACCGGGCACTGCTGCAGGAACGAGGGCTGAATGCGCTCACCGACGCCGAGCGACGCGGCCTGGAAGACCGCTATCAACCCTTCGCCGAGACGGGACAACCTCACGCCCGGGAATTACTGGACTGGCTCAACGGCGGCTATGCGTTTGACCCGGCGTGCCTGACCGATTGACTAGTGGTCCATGCGGCTAATTCTGTAGCTTTCAGAGCTTCTGTGCTGGCGCGAATCAAGGCGCGTTTTGCAGGCAAGGGTGGCTCCCTTGTCAAGAAACGCAACGACGAGTCGCGCCAGCACAGAAGCTCCCGAAGGGCCGCCACACAAGCGCCGTGGGCGGTGTTGCGCTCGCTTGAATTGGCCACGGCCAGTCCTGCGCTCGCGCGCCTTGCCCACGACGCTTGTGTGACGGCTGAAAGTTACAGCATTAGCCGCATGGACCACTAGACCCCATCAACCCACAAGACACACTGACCACAGCAGAGTGTTAAACTGTAAATAGTCAAAACGACTAATTATGGGCGGCGATCCCGCCCATCACGATGTATCGCAAACACAGGAGCGACTATGCAGACGAGAAAACTCGGCAACAGCGAACTGGTATTGAGCGAAGTGGGCCTGGGCTGCTGGCAGCTCGGTGGCGACTTCGGCCCGATCACCGCCGACACCGTCGAAGCCATCCTTCAGACCGCTCTGGACGAAGGCATCACCTTCTTTGATACCGCCGATGTGTACGGCGGCGGTGCCAGCGAAACCTACCTGGGCCAACACCTGGCCAACCGCAACCCCAAGCCGGTCATTGCCACCAAATACGGCCGCGGCGACGGCGCCTACCCCGACGGTTACTCCCTGACCCACATGCAGGACTCGGTCAAGCGCGCCCAGGACCGACTGAAGACCGACACCCTGGACCTGCTGCAACTGCACTGTGTGCCCACCGAAGTCATGCGCCGCGGCGAAATCTTCGACTGGCTGCGCCGACTGCAGCAGGACGGTCAGATCCGCTATTTCGGTGCCAGCGTGGAAACCGTTGAAGAGGGGCTGATCTGTGCCGAGCACGATGACCTGACCTCACTGCAGGTCATCTTCAACATCTTCCGCCAGAAACTGCTCGACGAACTGCTGCCCCGGGCCGAAGACAAGGGCATCGGCATTATCGTTCGCTTGCCCCTGGCTAGCGGCATGCTGAGCGGCAAGTTCACCGAGAACACCCAGTTCGACAAAACCGACCACCGGAACTTCAACCGCGATGGCGACGCCTTCAATGTGGGCGAGACCTTTGCGGGCATTCCCTTTGAAACCGGCGTCAAACTGGTGCGCGAACTGGAAGGCATGGTACCCGAGGGTTACACCATGGCGCAGATGGCCATGCGCTGGATTCTAGACCAGCCCGCGGTCACCAGCATCATCCCCGGTTCCAGCTCGGCTCAGCAGGTGCGGGAAAACGCCAAAGTCAGTGCGCTCAAGCCCCTGGAAGACGGGTTGCATGAAGACCTGTATCGGTTCTATCAGGACCAGGTACAGCAGCACATTCGCGGCGCCTACTGATCGCACCATTCCGCCATCGGGCCCGGCCAGCGCCGGGCCCGATGGTCTCAAGACAGCTGATTTTTAACGGCTTTTCTGCTAGCGTGAGCGCCTTTCCACTCCACTCACGTAACTTCTGAAGGGCCCGCATGTCCAGTTCCAATCCCTCCAGTTCCAACCTCTCCAGCCCACTCAGCGCCGAACAGATTCTGGAGATCGACCGTCAGCACGTCTGGCATCCCTACTCCTCGTTTCTGAACCCGACTCCTGTGTTCCCTGTGCAACGGGCCGAGGGCGTATACCTGCACCTGTCCGACGGCCGAAAGCTGGTGGACGGCATGTCCTCCTGGTGGTGTCAGCTTCACGGCTACAACCACCCGCGCCTGAATCAGGCCATTCAGGAACAGCTGGAGCAGATGGCGCACGTGATGTTCGGCGGTCTGACCCACGAGCCCGGCGTCACCCTGGCCAAACGACTGGTGGAGTTGACCCCGGAAGGCCTGAACAAAGTGTTCCTGGCCGACTCCGGCTCGGTTTCGGTGGAAGTCTCTCTGAAAATGGCCATGCAGTTCTGGCAATCCCAGGGACGCCCGGACAAGCACCGTTTTCTGGCTCTGCGGCGCGGTTACCACGGCGACACCTTCGGCGCCATGTCGGTATGTGACCCGGTGACCGGCATGCACCAGCTATTCAGTCACACCCTGGCACAACAACTGTTTGCCCCCCAGCCAGAGTGCGACATTGATGAACTCTGGGACGAGCGCCATATTGCGGACTTTGAAGCCCTGCTGGTGACGCACAAAGACGAGCTCGCAGCAGTCATTCTCGAGCCCATCGTGCAGGGCGCGGGCGGCATGCGCTTTTATTCCCCCGACTACCTGCGCCGGGTGCGCGAACTGTGTGATGAACACGATGTGCTTTTGATTGCCGATGAAATCGCCACCGGCTTTGGTCGCACCGGCAAGCTGTTCGCCTGCGAGCACGCCGGCATCAGCCCCGACATTCTGTGCCTGGGCAAGGGGCTCACCGGCGGTTATATGACTCTGGCGGCCACGCTGTGTAACGATAAAGTCAGCGATGGCATCTGCCGGGGCGAAGCCGGGGTGTTTATGCACGGACCCACTTTCATGGGCAATCCGCTGGCCTGTTCGGTGGCCAATGCCAGCATCGACCTGTTGCTGGACAGCGACTGGCAGGGACAGGTTGGGCGTATTGAAGCTCAGTTGAAAGAGGAGCTGGGGGCGTGTCGGAATTTACCGGCGGTGGCCGATGTGCGGGTGTTGGGCGCGATTGGTGTGGTGGAGTTGCACGAGCCGGTGGATATGGCGAAGGTGCAACCGCGGTTTGTTGAGGAAGGGATTTGGGTACGGCCCTTCGGCAAGTTGGTGTACATCATGCCGCCGTTTGTGAGCACGCCAGAGGAGTTGCGGCAATTGACCAAAGGAATTTATAACGTAGTGGCGGAGTTGAATTAAGCTTGGGTAACGGCGGATGCGGCCTTCGGCCTTATCCGCCCTACGCATATCTATACCGCTGCGCTCGGCCGTAGGGCGGATAAGGCCGAAGGCCGCATCCGCCGTAATAATTACCGAATGGGACGAATACCCACTGCTTCGCGGAGTTTACCGATAAACTCACGGCTTTCTTTGCGGGCTTTTTCGGCGCCGGCCTGCAACACCTCTTCGATGTGGGTCGGGTTGGCCAACAAGGCTTCGTAACGCTCCCGCGCTTCACCCAACTGACCATTCACCAATTCAAACAACTGCTTCTTGGCTTCGCCCCAGGCGATACCCTCGGCGAATGCGGTGCGCATTTCATCGGTCTGCTCCGGGGTGGCGAAGGCCTGCCAGATCTGGAATACGGTGGAATCATCCGGGTCCTTGGGATCGCCGGGTTCCAACAGGTTGGTTTTGATTTTGTTGATGTGCTTTTTGAGTTTTTTCTCGGGCAGGAACAACGGAATGGTGTTGTTGTAGCTCTTGCTCATCTTGCGGCCATCCAGGCCCTGCAACACCGCCACATGGTCGTCCACTTTGGCTTCAGGCAACACGAAGTGATCACCGTAATGGTGATTGAAGCGCGCGGCGATATCGCGGGCCATTTCCACGTGCTGGATCTGGTCCTTGCCTACCGGCACTTCATTGGCGTTGAACATCAGGATGTCGGCGGCCATCAGCACCGGATAGCTGTACAGGCCCATGGTGACACCGAAGTCCGGATCCTCCCCCGCTTCCATATTGGCGGCGACGGCCGCTTTGTAGGCGTGGGCGCGGTTCATCAGGCCTTTGGCGGCCATGCAGGTCAGCAACCAGCAGAGTTCGGGAATTTCCGGGATATCCGACTGGCGATAGAACACCGCTTTGTCGGTGTTCAGACCCAGTGCCAGCCAGGTGGCCGCGATCTCGCGAGTGGACTGATGCACCTGCTCCGGGTCCTGACATTTGATCAGCGCGTGGTAATCCGCCAGAAAATAGAAGGATTGGGCATCGTCCCGTTCACTGGAGCGGATGGCCGGGCGAATGGCGCCGACGTAGTTGCCCAGATGAGGCGTGCCTGTGGTGGTGATACCGGTTAGAACCCGCTGTTTACTCATGATCGTTATCGTATCGCTGTTCAGTGGTGGGAACGAAAGGCCGCTATGATACAGGCTGAAACACCGGTTTTGCACCCGACACTCAGATTTTTGAAGTCCGCGACAGCCCAATCAGCTCATCCCGATAGACCGGATGCCAGCGCCGCTCATGCAGAAAATCGATATCAGGTACAGCAAGCCATTCGCCCTGGGCCCGCGCCCGACACCAACTCAGCAACCGTTCCGCAAACGCCTGGGCCTCAAACTCGGGATTTTCCGGATCGCTCAGGTAACCGTATTCGGGCGCAAACCACTCCGGGTAGGCTTCGCGATCCGGCACCAGGGGGCGACAGCCCGCTGCCACCGCCTCCAGTACCGACAGGCCCTGAAAGTCATGCAACGCCGTGGACAGCACCACATGGCTCTCGGCCAGCAGGCGGCCGTAGGCTTCCCGACTCTCCACATAACCCCAGGCGCCCCCAGCGCCGTGAGCGTCCAGCAGGGACTTCAGGGCCTCAAAAGCCGGCGGTTGCTGGCGGAACTGCTGCCCAACCACGTGCACGCGAATCGGCGGCTCGCCGGCTTTTCCCTCCGGACACAGTTCGAAAAAACGGCGCAGACCATTGAGCAGCCGATCCGGCGCTTTGTCGTATTCCCAGCGGTGGTTCCAGATCAGGGTCAGAGGGCCGTCCTCTGGCGCCCGGTCCGGCACAAAACAGTCGTGCTCGATCGGGATGGGCATCACCCGACTGCGGGCATGCAGCTGCGCCAGAACGGTATCCGGCACCCGGTCCGGCAACCGCGATAGCAGGTCCGCCACCCCGGCGAGAAAAGTCCGCCGGTTGTAATTGGAATTGAACGCCACCTGATCGGCGCACAGAGCCGTGTACAGGTTGATCAGTTGAGGTTCGACATTGGCCCGCTGTTGCTTGCGCTGTGGGTAGGCAAACTGATTCTCGTGAAAGTAAACCAGGGTGGGAATGCGCGCGACTTCGGGCACCAATCCGCGCAGAGCCGACAGGTCCACCATCGAGGTGGCAATCAGGAGGTCGTAGGGTTCACGCAGGCGGTTCGCCTGCTCAAACGCCCAGAGAAAGCCACTGCCCCTCATGCGCCACTTGAAATGACGCGGGGGCAGACTCAACTGTGTCCACTGCCAATCCGGGTACCGGGCGGCCAGTTGCTCCCGCCATCGACGATGACTGGGGGCATCGTATCCGGACAGAAGCAGGACGCGCATCAGTTGAGCGGCTGACCGTGGAGCTGTGCCGCATCCGTCAGCAGGTAGACCTCAAGACCGGCCTGGGCCAGCAACTGCACGGCGACATCGCTACGTCGCCCGGCATCATCGGAAACAACATAAGCGGTGGACTTGTCGAGTTCGTCCAGAGCACCGCGCAACTGCCCGAGCGGGACATTGCGACTGCCCTCGAGCTTACCGAAACGCCGCTCCACCACCAGACGGACATCGAGAACGACGAACTCGCCCAAAGAGGCGGAGCGCTCGCCCCACTCCGACGCCGGGATTGTTTTGACCACCGGCTCCTGCAACAGGGTTTTGAAGTCCGCTTTTTCCAGGCGCATCAGCCGCCCGGCGGTCAGCATGTCGACATTGGCATTGCGGGTCGTATCACCGACCAGCGCTTCCTCACCAAAATAGGAACCCGCGCCCAATTCCGCCAACACCCGACCGGCCTTGTCGGTTACCGAAGCGCGCCCGGACTCGAGCACATAAAAATAATCACCGGGCTCCCCTTCGCGCACGATTGATTCGCCTTTTTCGACGTCGATTTCTTCGAAGCGGACAAACAGTTGCTGAATATGGCCCGGCGGTACGCGAGTAAAGAGCGGCGACTCCAGCAGGTAGGACATCCAGTCATGATCATCCGCCCCGCTACTGTCACCCTCGGGGTGATCGCCGCTCTGACTCCAGGCCATCACCAGATCCAGAAAGTCGCGCTCCAGAACAATCAGCTCGACGTCCGTTTTGGCGACCGCCGACACTTGCGTGGGCGAATGATCCGCCAGAGGAAAGCTGGCATTGTCCGATCCCGCCTCCAGGCTGCTGCTCTGAAACTGGGCATCGATCAGGTCGACCCGNCCGGANACCAGATAGTGCTGCACATCCAGGGTTTTGCCCCGNTTNAANATCAGTGTGCCGCGGGGNATCTCTACCCACTCGGCCTTTTCCAGNACCTTGTCCAGGTANTCATCAGACAGGCGATCGAAAGGGGAAAAAACCCGTAAAGTGTCCCGTTGGAGACTCATAGAACGTTTCTACCGTGCAATCAAAACAAACGGGGAATGTTGATCCCCAGCGTATAGGCAGTCTCGTCCAGTTGAGTATCACGGGCCAGGCCCAGGTCCAGTGTCCAGCGGGTGCTGCCGACATTCATTCGCGCGCCGCCGGCAATGATCGGATCCTGACGGCGATCATTGTCATACATCTCCAGAATCCAGATCGGTCCGGTCACNGGTTTGAACGTCGCCGCCNCNCCCCAGGTGGCGTAGGTGTCATCCAGTGGCCGATCGTGNTCCACCCCACCGTTGAGGTGCAGCGTGAGGCTGTCCATGGGCTGGAANCTCAGGGGAATATTNAGATAGTAGGTGTCCATTTCGCTGGTCACCCGGTTGTAGCGAAANCCCGCACTGCCGGCCAGCGCCGGGCCACTGCGCGAAGCCCACAACACCCGCTTGTAATCNAGCCCGATGGTGGNCAGCTCGTCATTGGACAGGTTGTACTCCAGTGGGAGCTTCCACTCGCTGGCACCAGTAATATTGCACATTGGCGCCACCGTCGCACGGGTGGTGGGATCCATTCTCGTAACCCAGGTCTCAAGGGCACAGGTTTGTGGTGGCGTTGTGGCCGCGTCATCAACCAGAAAGTGGCCACCATTGGCGCCTGCCTTGACGGCCATCAGTATCGAAGCCGCCGCAAGCATCAGTGGCAAGGCCGCTCGCCCCAGCGTTGAACGATAGAAACTCCCGGACATANACCCTCCAGTTGGTGTCATGATTGCCCCGGCGGATGCGGGTAGCGATAGAATTCNTTGAGGATCTGATGAAGATAGGCCGCATCGTCCCGCCCCGCCAGCTCGCGAATGGAGTGCATGGCAAAGGTGGGCACACCCACGTCCAGGGTTTTGACGCCCACTTCNGCNGAGGTGATCGGCCCNATGGTGCTGCCGCANTCCATGTCNGTNCGGGAGACAAAGGTCTGNACCGGCACGTCNGCCCGCTCGGCNAGGTCACGNAACAGGGCNCTGCTCTCACTGGTGGTGGCATANCGCTGGTTGGCNTTGACCTTGATCACCGGNCCCCGGTTCAGGCGCGNGCCGTGATTGTCGTCNTGGCGATCGGCAAAGTTCGGGTGCACGCCATGAGCGTTGTCCGCGGAAATCATCANNGAGGCATCCAGCACCCGCATACGGGTTTCCGNCTCGGGCACCAGNCGCTCCAGAAACTGTTGCANCATGGGCCCCTTGGCACCNCAGGCGGANGCACTGCCCACTTCTTCGTGATCGTTGCACACCAACAGCGTGCTGTGCCGGTCATCGGCCTGCAGCAGGCTCTGCAGNCCCACATANCAGCTCAACAGGTTNTCCANCCGGGCACTGGCGAGAAAATCCTGGGCCAGNCCGATNANTGCCGGTGGCTGGGTGTCGTACAGACTGATTTCAAANTCCAGCACCTCATCCACCGTCAGCNACGGTTGTTCAGCCAATAACTGGGCCTTGAGCCGCTCGCGAAANGACGGCTGATCCACGCCATCTATTTCACTGAGCAGGAGCGGCGGCAATTCTTTCTGCGGGTTGATGCTGCGCTGGCGGTTGGCTTCCCGGTCCAGATGAATGGCCAGGCTGGGCACCACCGCGACNGGCAATTTGAAATCCACCAGACCGCTGCGGATTCGGCCCTCACCATCGCGATAGCTGACGCGCCCCGCCATGGACAGGTCCCGGTCAAACCAGGGGGCCAACAGCGCACCACCGTACACTTCCACGCCAAGCTGAGCATACCCCTGGCNGGACAGGTCCGGCTGCGGTTTCACTTTCAGGCAGGGGCTGTCGGTGTGGGCACCGACCATCCGGATACCGTCGGTCTCCATGGGCTCGCGCCCGTAGATGAAACCAATCACGGAGGAGCCATTNCGCATGACCCAGTACTTGCCACCGGGTTTGAGACTCCAGCGCTCACCCTCGACNAGNGGCTGGAAGCCGGCCNGGGT
Source organism: Marinimicrobium sp. (assembly GCF_002695945.1). NCBI lineage: Bacteria > Pseudomonadati > Pseudomonadota > Gammaproteobacteria > Cellvibrionales > Cellvibrionaceae > Marinimicrobium > Marinimicrobium sp. The sequence goes on from NZ_NZQP01000030.1 coordinate 48,919, forward strand.
CAACTGGGCCGCNATATTCTCCGCCGCGTGAAACGGCGTGGGNGANGCCTGCAGAAACTCCAGCAGGCCCCGATTGAATGCGTGGGACGAATGATCAACCATAGATGAATTCTAACCGAGTGAATCGAGACAACAGCGTGCTCGACGCTGACATGTTTACGAGGGTATCAAAGCGCCACCCAAATGAGCGCCGCCCCCAAGAGCAACCGGTACACGACGAACGGCATCATGCCAATTTGCCGAATATAGTGCATGAAATAGTGGATGCACACAAACGCNCTGACNCCGGCAATGGCCGCACCACCCACCAGTTCCCCCCAGGGNGCCGGCTCGCTCTGCAGCCACAACTGTAAGGCCTTATAGCCACCGCTGAGCGCAATCACCGGCACCGATAACAGAAACGAGAAGCGGGCCGCATCCGTTCGCGTCAGCCCCAGAAAAAGCGCCGCNGTTATGGTGATGCCGGAGCGGGAGGTGCCCGGAATCAGGGCCAGTGCCTGGGCAAGGCCGATGATCAAGGCGGTTTTCCAGGTAATATCGAAGACGGTTTTGGCACGCCCGCCATGCCAGTCCGCCCAACCCAGCGCCAGGCCGAATACAATCGTGGTAATCGCCACCACCCACACCGAGCGCAGATGGGTTTCGATCGCGCCATCAAACACCAGTCCGGCAAGCGCCGCCGGCACCGTTGCCAAAATCAGATACCAGGCGAGCTGGCTGTCTTCGGTGCTGTCGCGACGGGCAAACACCTGCCCCAACCAATCCCGTGCCATGGCGCCCAGGCTGTGGCGAAAATACAGTNCGACGGCGCTGAGCGTTCCGACGTGTACCGCGACATCAAAGGCCAGCCCCTGATCCGGCCAACCCAGCAACTCCGACGGCAGCAGCAGGTGCCCCGAACTGGATATCGGCAGAAATTCGGTAATGCCCTGGATCAGGGCCAGAAAAACAATCTGCAACAGGTCCATAGCGCTTTCCGTGACAATGATGAGGCTCAGGAACGAATCCGCTCGCGTTTCTTCCAACTGATTTCATCGCGCAGGTAAACGGGCCGGGCCTGCTCGGCCGACACCGCCTGCCCCTGCGCCAGCGCAAATGCACCCAACGGCAGCATATCGCGGGCGTCCGGATGCACGTCCATATCCACCGCCGATGGCGCCAGCTTTTCCAGTGCCGGGTAGTGCCAACCCGGCCCCACGCCATAAAAACCCGCCTCCCCGGTGTGCCCGGCGGCAAGCTCGACGACCTGCTCCGGGGGGGAGACGGCTTCATCGGTCAGGGTTTCAACACCGCCGCCACCGGATTGGGGTTTGACCAAAGTCCAATACACTTCCTGCATTCTCGCATCCAGCGCAACCAGCAACGGCGTGGAGGCGCTGGCCAGGTCAGGATGCCGCCGATAATAACCGACCGCCATGGCTTTGAGCGTGGACACGCCCACGACGGGCAAATTCCGCGAAAACGCCAACCCTTGAACCACCCCCAAACAGATTCGGAGGCCGGTAAATGAACCCGGACCGCGACCGAACACCAGCGCATCCAGGTCGGCCAATGCCAACCCGGCCTCCGAGAGCACCTCGTCCACCATGGGCAGCAAACGCTGGGTGTGGCTCTTGGCGGCCAGCTCAAATCGGGAAATGATCCGCTCTCCGTCCTGCAGCGCGACGGAGCAAGCATCGGTTGAGGTATCGAGGGCAAGAAATCGGGTCATAGTGTCACGTGGGTCCAGAGAGAAGACGCCGCATTCTGCCAGATTTCACCCCGCCGTGCATCGATCTACCTCACGTAAGCCTCCACAACGAAAAAAACCCGGCTCCCGGCCCATTTCGGCCGGGAGTTCCGGGTTTTTACCAAAGGCGACCCCGTACAGGGCTTCGCCTGGCCTAAGCGACCGCCCGGCCCGTACTGGACGAGTGAGCGGCGCCGACTCGCGTCTTACTTCTTACGCGGACGACCGGCACGCTTGGCGGTCGCCTTGCGAGCCCGGGTTTTCGCCGGTGCGGTGGCGGTCCGCTTGGCGGTAGCCCGCTTTTTGGTGGCCTTCTTCTTGGTTTTCGTCTTGGCTTTGGCGGCGGCTTTACGCTCGACCTGCGCCATTTTCACCTTGGCCTTCTTCTCGGCGGCTTTGGCTTTGGCAGCGGCTTTTTTGCGTGCGGCCTTCACCTTGCGCTCATCCGCCTTCTCGCGGGACTTTCTCCAGCGCTGCTCGAAGGAAGCCTTGGCTTTTTCGAGATCGGTTTCGGCACGCTTGGCCAGATTTTCGCGCAGCTCGGTAATCTTGGCTTCAGCCGCTTCGGCTGCGGCTTTTGCGGTTGCCATCGCCTTGGCTTTGGCAAGCTCTACGCGCGCTTCCGCGACCTTGGCTCGAGCGGCCTTGGCCTTTTCATTGGCCTTGCTGACCGCTGCGGTGGCAGATTTTGCCGAACGCTTGTCAACCGCGCGCTTGGAAGTAGCGGCTTTCGACTTTGCCGCCGTCGCTTTCTTGCGAGCGGCCTCTACTTTCTTCGCGTGATCAGCAACATCTTTCTGCAGCTTTTCGATTTTCGCTTCCACTTTTGCCACGGCCGCGTCAACGGTTTTGGTGGTTGAAGTGGTGCGTTTTGCGGTGGCGCGTTTGGCAGTTGCCTTACGCTTTTTTGCTACTCTGGCCATAAACGTTTCTCCTCAACTTCGTATCGTTGTTTGCACATCAGTTGAATCATAAACCGAGCACAGTCTATGTGCTTCCAGTCTGCACACAAATACTATGTAAAAATTAGCCACATTGCGAGTTTTTAGCAAATTATTTGATGATTTTTCGGCTTTTTTTTAATTTTTATCACGTTTTTGGTAAAACTGAACCGTTTCAGGTGTTGCCGGAATGCAACGCGGGTAATTTTTCGTTGCTCCAAAACGCATCAGGGCCCGCAAGCGGGCCCTGATGCAATCGCAAAAACTAAGGTGTAACGCTTCGCTTATTTCAGCACCGATTCCAGCTGTGCGCGAATGTCCGCAATGCTGCCGACACCTTCAATGCGAGTGTAATGAGGTGCGTCCGGGTTTCCGGATTTTTCCAGGTCGCGGTAAAAGTTGACCAGCGGTTTGGTTTGCTCATGATAGACCGACAGACGCTTACGCACGGTATCTTCCCGATCGTCTTCGCGCTGAATCAGGGGCTCGCCGGTAATATCATCCACCCCTTCTTCTTTGGGCGGCTGATGGTTGATGTGATAGACCCGACCAGAGGGCTCATGCACACGACGACCGGCCAGACGGGAAACAATTTCTTCATCATCCACATCGATTTCGATCACGTGATCGATTTTGATCCCCTCATCCAGCAGCGCCTGCGCCTGGGGGATGGTGCGGGGGAAACCGTCGAACAGAAAGCCCTTGGCGCAATCCGGGGCCTTGATACGCTCTTTTACCAGGGCGATGATCAGGTCGTCCGGCACCAGACCGCCCGCCGACATGATGTCTTTTGCCTGCAAACCCAACGGTGTGCCTGCCTTGACGGCCGCTCGCAACATATCACCGGTGGAGATCTGGGGAATACCGAACTTATCCATGATCAACTGAGCCTGGGTACCTTTACCGGCTCCCGGGGCACCGAGCAGGATTACTTTCATGGGTTGCTCCTCTAAAGCAGTACGGATTGGCGGACTGATGGCCAATGAAAAACCGCATACGATACACGCACGGCCCCGGGAGCACAATATTGGTCCATGCGGCTAATTCTGTAACTTTCAGCCGTCACACAAGCCCCGTTTGGCGACAATCAGCCCCCGGAAACCCTTGATTTGTCGACTTTCACCCACATTCCTTATATAGAGGAGCCGTTACCGGCAGGTTCCGTAGCGGAACCGACATCGGGTGGCCACTTTTCCCTATCGGGAGTTAGCTGGCCGCAAAAAGCTGCTCTATACTGAATTTGAGGGGGTCCGGTCGACCGCCCACACTGACCAGCAATGAGGTTTTATCGATGAAAGTCAGCGAACTCATGAGTCATTGGGAAAAAAATGCCCGCGGCGAACTGACCAAGCAGGCCTACGCCGTGCACCTGCCGGTGGAAGATGCGGCACGCATCGAAGCACTGTGCGAGATGTACCCCAAAAAAACCCCGGAAAGCCTGATCACTGACCTGCTCTCCGCCGCCTTGAGCGAGCTGGAATCCGGCATGCCCTATATAAAAGGTGGGACCGTTGTGGCGGAGGATGAACTGGGCGATCCGATCTACAACGACTCCGGTCCCACCCCCCGGTTTCTGTCGTTGAGCCAGAAGCACCTCCAGAAGCTGAAGGGAGAGCCAGCCTGATTCAGGCTGGCAACGCCGGAAAAATCGTCCGCGGTAGACTATGCTTAGGTCTTGTGACACCTGCCAACAGCAGAGGATACGATTATGGGACTGTTCAACCGACACGAGCAGGACAATGCACCGGAAGACGATGATCTGGACCTGCCCACCCGAGACGACTTCCACGCGCCTCTGGTGGATGAGCCCAAAGCCCGCAACGCAACCCGATACAGCATTGACGACGCCATGGCGCTGATGCGCCAATTGCCCGACGATCCGGATGACCGGCTGATGGAGGTCATCTGTAAAACCCTGGAATCGGCGCGTATCCGCACCGACGATGTGCTCCAGGATGCTAATCAGAAAGAGCAGCGTATTCGCCGTGAGCATCAGGGAATCGAGCAGGATATTGCGGCCCTCCAGAAGCAGATTGATGATAAGCAGGTGCAACTGGCGGAGCTCAGCACCTCACTGGAGGAGCTGACCCGTATAAAGGCACGTTTTGAGCAGGTCCGGGCCCCTCAGACACAGGCGCCGCCCGCACCAGCAGCAGCGCCCCTGACGGATTCCGAACCCTTGAGCGACAGCCTGGAAACGACCGAGCCGGCCACGCCCATTGCGGCCGGGCGCCGGGGGCGTGGCAGCCTCTCTTCCTGATCCGGAAACGCCCCAAAACCTTCGTCAAATCAGGCTTTTGCTCACCTCGGGCAGAGGCCTGATCTCAAGCGCCAACTGCCCGCCGTCCGCCCCCTGATTGATCATACTCGCCCTAATTGATTGCCGCGCCCGCGCCCCCTACAATAGGTAGTGAGAGAAATTCATAATCAGGATAAAAACTATGTCAGTATCAACCTCCTCCGATTCCATTGATCTGGATGACTACGACCGAAAAATTCTGCGCGCCCTCCAGGGCAGCGCCGACTACTCCATGGCCGATCTGGGCAACCTGATTGGTTTGTCGCATACGCCCTGCTGGCGCCGCCTCAAACGGCTGGAAGCCGAAGGCATCATCCGGGGGAAAGTGACTCTGCTGGACCCGAAAAAGGTGGGAATGCATGTGGTGGTGCACAGCGCTGTGCGCCTGACCAGCCATCAGAGTGAAGCCCTGGAGGAGTTTGAAGCGGGGATACAGGCCGTCCCCGAGGTACTGGAATGCTATGCCAGCACCGGAGACAGCGACTATTTATTGAAGGTGGTGGTCAACAGCATCGAGCATTACGAGCAGTTGCTGAATGAAAAGCTGCGCCCCCTGCCCCATGTTGCCTCGATTCGCTCGAACTTCGCGCTCAAGCAGGTGAAATACACCACCGAGCTGCCACTGTAGTCAGGCCGGAAAAGAGGCAGGGACGCCTCAGGCATCCATTTCAGCGAACTGCTCCGCTTCCTGGTAAATGATTTCCGACACCACCTCATCCTGGTGCTTGGTCGCACAGTCCACCGTGATATCGGCATAGCGCTGGTACAGGGCCCGGCGCTCCTCAAACAGGTCGGCCAGGGTCTGTCCCGGCGCACAGGCGATGCCCCGGGTGGAAAAGTTGTGCACCCGCCGTTCGAGCTCCTCCAAGGGAACGTCCAGGAACACAATCCGGCCCGCCTTTTTCAGGTGCTGCATACCGGGGTCGCTGTAAACCACGCTGCCGCCGGTGGCGATCACATGGTTGAGATACTGCGACTCCAATAACACCTGCTCTTCCACCTTGCGCAGGTACTCGTAGCCGTGATCGTAAATGATGTCCTGAAGCGCCTTACCCTCTTGGGTCTGGATGAGAATGTCGGTATCCACAAAGGCCTTGACCAACTCCTTCGCCAGCAGCAGCCCCACGGTGCTTTTACCCGCGCCGGGCATACCGACCAGTATCAGACTGTTGCCAATCGGCTCGCTCACGGAAGTCTCCTCGTATCACGCCTGGCCCGAAAACTCGGGCCGGCTCGTTAACGTCAGACCTTGAACCTTACCACCAGTTCTCTCAGGCTGGAAGCCAGGTCGGTCAGGCGCCCACTGGCGCTCGCCGTGGTCGCGGCATCATCCTGTGTCCGTGCNGCTAGCTCGTTGATCTCCACCATATTTTTGTCAATATCGGCGGTGACGGTACTCTGCTCTTCGGCGGCGCTGGCAATCTGAATCGCCATATTGGTAATCCGCTGTACCGCCTCGGCGATATCCTCCAGGGATTGCCCGGCCTCCCCGGCGGCGGTTACCGCCTCTTCGGTCATTTCGCTGCTGGAGGTCATGGCCTCAACCGCTTCCTGCACGCCGGACTGAAGCCGGGTCAGCATGGTGCGGATATCCTCGGTGGACTGCTGGGTGCGGCTGGCCAGGGTGCGAACTTCATCCGCCACCACGGCAAAGCCACGCCCCTGCTCGCCCGCCCTCGCCGCCTCGATGGCAGCATTCAGCGCAAGCAGGTTGGTCTGCTCCGCAACGCCGCGAATCACATCAATGACGGAGGTGACGTTCTTGGCTTCTTCTTCCAGACGGCGCATGCGCTCCGCCGTTTCGCCAATGTGGGCCGAGAGGCTGTTCACCCTGGCCACGGCCCGCTCAATGCGCTCGCGCCCCACATCGGTGGTGCCCGATGCGTTTTTGGCACTGTCGGCGGTCTCGTTGGTATTCTGCGCCACTTCCTGAATGGCGGCGGTCAGCTCATTGACGGCCGCCACCACCATATTGATGGCCTGACCCTGATCGTCCGCCGCCTTCTGGCTGCTGGTGGAGGCCTGCAGCACCTGCTCGCTGGAAACGGAAACGTCTTCGGTGGTGTGACGAATATCCCCAATCAGTTGCTGCAACCGGTCCATAAAGCGGTTCACATGCCCGGCCAGTTGCCCCAATTCATCGCGCCGATCGAGGTTGATGCGCAGCGTCAGGTCTCCATCGCCCTCGGCGATGTCGTGAATCCGGCCGCTGATTTCGTTCAGAGGGCGTGTCACCACCAGGGGCAATAACAAGGCGGCCAACACGGCAATCAGAGTGCCCGTCACACCCGACAGAGTAAGGATCGAGGTCATCTGCGCCTCTTCCGCGTCAACCCGCTGATTGAGCCGGTCAACCTGCTCCAGGCGGCGTTCGGATACNACGTCCAGGTGAGTTCGAAGCGCGTCGAAAGCCTCCGCCACCTCGCCGAAGGAGCGATCCTCCAGGAAGGCGAGNGTCATCCGATCGGCACTGCGAGCATCCTCAACAATGGACTCGCTCAGGCTAAACCAACGATCGTAGAGTTGTTGGAAGGTTTCCCGCTCTTCGCGGGTGGCGATCTCGGAGAGGTCCAAGGACTGAATCGCGCGATCGTAAGTCTGCTGGGCATTATCCTGATGGTCGCGATACAGCGCATCCATTTCGCTGCTACCCGGGTCGGCNAACAGCATGGCCCGCTCGGCGGTCAGCGCCTGATAAAGGTCGCGATCGGCCTGCATCAAAAGCTGGATTTCCGGAAGGTTCACNGTNCCGATGGTGTTCGAGTAGNTCCCCATCTGNTTCGCNGCCCGCACCGCGTAGATGCTCACCGCAATAAAGATAATAACCAGAAGCGATAAAGGCAGCATCAGCTTCCATCGAAAGCTTATATTGTTGTACCAACTCAACATAACGAACCCTTCAACAAGACCTATATAAGAANATCCNGCGTTTAACAGACCGTATCGAAATACCGATTTTCAGCCNCCACCCACCGTACAACGCTGNGCCTCATCGGGATTGGTTATTAAAGTGTAGCCGAGAAAAGACAAAATCACGCCTGGCCAATAATCATCGGCCGGGCGCAANATTTCTGAAGNAAAANTCGGNCNGGATTTTACCGGTGGAGTTTCAGNCTGACCTGAGTCAGCTTCGAGTCGCGCATATCCAGCACCACAAATTCCACATCACCCANGCGAACCCGGTCGCCCACCACCGGCTGGCGGTANTGGCTGTAGATGTACCGAGCGATACTCCAGTTGGCCATCTCCTCCGGCACCTCAAAGCCATAGAGCATGCCGAGGTCCGCCAGCTTGGCCCGGGGCGTGACCACAAATTCCCCGAAGAACGCCTGAGCCGACAGCCGGTCCGGCTCGTCCACCCCCACCAGCAACTTGTCGAGGGCGGGCAAGTCCGTGGCGGAGGCCAGCAAGTAGACGTGATCTCCCGGCTCCAGGGTATGACTTTCCTTTAGCGACAGGGGCTGATCCTCCCGCAAGACGCACAACAGGCTGGCGCCCGCCGGCAAGGGCAGTTTATCGGTGGGCGAGCGCAGCGCCGGGCTGCCTTCGGCCAGCTTGTAGCCGACAAACTCGTAGCCCACCTGCCCCGGCACCCCCAACTCGACCCGCTGGACCCGTGAGGAAGTGGTGGGGACATCGAGCTTCAACCAGCGGGCCAGGGGCGCCACGGTCCAGCCCTGCATAACCAGAGACACCAGCACAATAAAGAAGGCGATATTGAAAAAGAACGGCCAGTTCTCAAAGCCTGCCAACCAGGGAAACATGGCCAGCACAATCGGCACCGCGCCGCGCAGCCCCACCCAACTGATGAACAGCTTTTCCCGCCAGGCGAACTGAAACGGCATGAGACACAGCCAGACCGCCACGGGGCGCCCGACCAGAATCAGAAACAGCCCCACCAGCACGGCGCTGGGTGCATAGAGCATCAGTTCGCGGGGCGATACCAGCAGGCCCAACATCAGGAACAGACTGATCTGGGCCAACCAGGCGATACCGTCATGGAAGCGCTGGATGTTGTAAAGCCCTCGGGAGAGTCGGTTACCGACCACCAGGCCGGCCAGGTACACCGCGAGGAACCCACTGGCCTGCAGGACCGCTGCCAGGCCAAAAATAGAGATGCCACCAAACAGGGCCAACAGAGGGTACAACCCCGGGCTCAGGGCCAGACGGGCGACACCATAGGCGAGAATCCTTCCGCCCAGCAGACCAATGCCAGCCCCCAGCCCCATCTGCCAGACAAACTGCCCCAGCATCAGGGCGTCAAAACCGCTCTGCTGGCTGACCATGAACTCCACCAGAATAATGGTCAGAAAGATCGCCATCGGGTCGTTCAGACCGGATTCGATTTCCAGCGTCGCGCCCACCCGGGTCTTGAGCGCCAGCCCCTGCATGTTCAATACCGAGAATACCGCCGCCGCATCGGTGGAGCCCACAATCGCCCCGATCAGCAAGCCCTCAACCCAACCAATTCCCAGAATCCAGGCGGCAAAAGCGCCGGTCAGGGCCGCTGTGCCCACCACCCCGACGGTGGCCAGGAGCAAGGCTGGGCGCAGCCCGACCCGAAAGTTGTGCCGATCAGTGCGCAAGCCGCCATCGAACAGGATCACCGCCAGCGCCAGCGTGGCCAGGAAGTACGCCGATTGAACATCGTTATAACGAATGCCACCGAGGCCGTCTTCCCCCGCCAACATACCGATAATAAGGAACACCAGCAGCAGAGGCATGCCCATGCGCGGGGAGAGGGTGCTGGCGAGAATGCTGATCACAAACAGCATTCCGCCAAACAGAATGAGCTGGTTCAAGGTATCCATAGGGCGCCAATACTACTACATATCCAGAGAATGGAGCCGGCCAATTGTGCCAGCCCCGGTAACGTCAGGGCGGGTTTCCTGTTATGATCGCGCCTGACCCCGAAACCGAACCTGCCAATCTGAAGTTGTCTCTCATGTTTGATCAGAACGCACTGCAACAGCTGTCTCAGCTCAAATCCAACCTTCGCTCGGAGAAGGACCTGGCTCAAGGAACCGTGCGCACCACCACCCGTCGCTTTGCGTTCGTCCACCTCGATGATGGGCGGGATGCCTTTCTTCCGCCCGATGAAACCATGAAGGTCATGCCCGGCGATCGGGTAGAAGTCCAACTGACCACCAACCGCAAAGATCAACTGGAAGCGCAACTGGAGCGACTGCTGAGCAGCGAATTCACCACCTTTGTGGGTCGCTATCGCGTCAAGGGCAAGGCCCATTTTGTGGAGCCTGACGTCGCCCAGTTTACCCGCTGGCTGTTTATTCCTCCAAATCAGCGCAAAGGCTTCGACGATGGCGACCTGATTCACTGCAAACTCAGCCGCCATCCATTTCATCACGAAGGCAAGGCGCAGGTCACCATTCTCAGCGCCATTGGCAAGCCCGGCGAGCCTGGAGTGGAAAGCCGCTACATCACCGCGAAATTCGAACTGCCGACGGACTGGTCCGATAAGGCGCGGGATCAGGCCCAGGCCATCAACCTGACGCCCATCACCGCAGATGATCACCAGGAAGACCTGACCGATCGCCCCTTTGTGACCATCGACGCCGAAACCACGCGGGATATGGACGATGCGGTTTACCTGGAGGCGCGCGAGGACGGCTGGGACCTCTGGGTCGCCATCGCCGATCCGAGCCGCTACATCGAACCGGGCACCCCGCTGGACCAGGCCGCCGCGAGCCGGGCCAGCACCGTCTACCTGCTGGGCCAGAGTGTGACCATGCTGCCGGCGGAGCTGTCCCACGACACCTTTTCACTGGTGCCGGATCAGCGCCGCCCGGCCCTGGTGTGCCAGATGCACATCCAACCGGACGGTACCATTACCGACTACCGGTTTTCCGAGGCCCTGATCCGCTCCCACCACAAGCTGAGCTACACCGGCGTCACCGAGTTGCTCGACGGTGGGGATGCCCCCGTTGACCTGCCCGCCGAGCGGGTCGAGATGCTCAAAGCCCTGCACGCCTGCGCCACCGCACGCAGCGACTACCGTCATCAGCACGCGTTGATGATGGAAGACCGTCCGGACTATTACTTCGTCCTGAACGATCAGAAGAAAATCGAACGCATCGAGAAACGCGAGCGCACCAAGGCGCACCGGATTGTAGAAGAGTCCATGCTTGCCACCAACATCTGTGCGGGGGAACTGTTCACCCGGCACCCCGGGCACGGCATTTTTTCCAACCACGTCGGCTTTCGCCCGGAACGACTGGACGATGCCGTCAGCCTGCTGAACGAAGACGTTCCGGACTACGAGGTCGGCGACCTGACCGCGCTGCGTCACTTCCAGAAGCTGCTGCGCGATCTGCGGGTCAACCCGGACAATACTCCGGAATTCGAGTCCCTGCTGCCTCTTGTCCAACGGATGCTGCAGGCCGCCTCCCTGTCCGCCGATGCCAGCGAGCACTTTGGTTTGGGCTTTCCCCATTACGCCACAGTCACCTCGCCGATCCGGCGCTACCACGACTTTTACAATCACCGGGCCATCAAGCGGATACTGCGCGAGCAACCCGCCCAGCCACCGGAACCTGCGCTGCTTGAAAGCCTGCAGAGTCAGCTTCAGAAAGGCCGTCAGGCCTGTCGTCAGTTGGAGCAGTGGCTGGCCTGTGATTTTGTGCGCGACAAAATTGGCAGCGTACACACGGGCACCATCGCCCTGGTGAACTCCATGGGCTTCGGGGTGCGTCTGGACGACTGGGGTATTGAAGGTTTTGTGCGGTTGGCCAAAGATGACGTCAAGCCGGCATTTGATTCAAGGCGCCTGAAAATCACCCATGAGGCTCAACAGTACCAACTGGATCAGCAGGTACACGTGATCATTCAGGGCGTGGACGATGAGCGCCAGCGGGTGATATTGGAAGTGGTCGATGAAGCCACCGCCGAGCGGTTGAAAGCCTGGACAGACGCCCCCGCTTCCGACGAGTAAATCACGCCGCCTCAAGAAGCATTAGACACAAAAAAACCGGCCGCCAACAGCGTTGACGGCCGGTTTTTTTATTGACGATTAAAAGGTCGCGCGCACGCCCAGGGAGTACCGGGCTTCGTACTCGTACTGCCAGGCGAACTGATCTTNAAATTCGAGGTAGTACTGCTCTTTTTCGTCGGTGATGTTGGACGCGTTGAAGAACACATTGACCGCGTCATTGATATCGTAACTGGCTGACAGGTCCACATAGCCGGTCGCCTCCTGCCACAGGGCGCCATTGCCCCAGGTCTGGTTGTAACCCGCTACACGCTCGCTGCGGTAGTTGTACGCCACCCGAGCCTGGAAGGGACCGGACTCGTACCAACCCACCAGGTTGAACACATGCTCGGAGTTATCCTGGAACGGCAGGTCACCGCCGTTGAGNTCCTGATTGCCGGACTCGCTGGGTGAGTAGGTGTAGTTTACGTCCGCACCAAAATCCTCCAGCACACTGTCATACAGGAAGTCACCGAAGGCGAGCTTGGCACTCAACTCGAGCCCTTTCAGCTCACCGCCGCTACCCTGAACACTGGTGGACACTTCCACTTCCCGACGCACCACACCGTCCTGGTCCGGCAATGCCATCTGCACCGAACCGCTCTCGATGAAACTTTCGACATCGATGTAGAACAGGCCGGCACTCAAGGCACTGGCGGGCCCCAGGTAGTATTCCAGCGACAGATCGTAGTTGTCCGCGCGCCAGGGATCCAGCTCCGGGTTACCGTCGGAGTTGCCACCGATCACGATAAACTGCTGGTACGTATCGCTACTCGCCTCACCGTCGATGGCGTAGTTGGGGGCCAGNCCCGCACCCCACTGNGCCAGATCCANCGGNGCCATGGTNTTGGTGGCCGCGGCACGCAANACCCACTCGTCGGTCAGATCAAAGCGCAGGTTCAACGAGGGCAACACATCGCTGTAAGAACGCTCGGTACTGACCTGGCCCAGGAACTCGTTGGCGGCACCATAGGGTTGTGGGCTGCCCACCTGGTTCTGATCCACGGTGAGGTCGGTTTCCACCACCCGCACGCCAACATTACCGCTCATGATGCCGCGGGAGAAATTGGCTTTGATGTAAGTGCTCATCTCATCCAGGTCGACCCCATAGGAACGCCCCGGATTGATCGCCCGGCGGGTGCCCGGATACANNTGGTTGTGTACACCTTCCACGTCNTCCATGTACTCCGGATTGACCGTCCAGACCGGCGGNATNCCCGTGGCACTGCCAAAGTCGCTGACCTGAATGGGNTCGAGGCCGGAGATGGGNGTNGGCACACCGGCGGTGTAATANTCGCCGCCCTCACCGTAGGTGCAGGCACCCTCAATACCGCCGCCATTCAACACCACGTCGGTGGCCTTCCACTTCACATCGCAACCACCCACCGGCGAGAGCAGATCAAACTCGAANTTGTCCACGCTGCGCTGGCTGTAACGCACNCCAAAGTCCACGCTATCGAGCATNCCNCGAGCGATTTCGTAGCTTCCGTCAAAGCGGACCACATCCACATCCCCTTCGCGCAGGAANTTGTTCTCNGAGGCGAAAGCACCCAGCGAATAGCTGTTCACATCGTCCACATAGCTCTGCAGACTGCGGCTGGCGATACCGGCCTGAGGTTGACCATCGCGATTCAGGTTGGCGTTGTTGTCCCAACCGCTCCAGTGTGGGTTATCCCCCTGGTAGTTCACGGTGAGCACCGGCCANCCCTGATAGCCATNCGGATTGGTCTGCAGGCGCCCTTCCGCGCAGTCACCCTGCTCCCCGGCGGTANCCGCNGGGTAAAGCTGGCANTCCACACCCCACTGGCTGCCATTGGCCAGNTCGATATCCATGTAGCTGTTCAGTTGCTCCTGCTCGGCACTGCCACTGACCAACCGCGCGCTGCCGGTAAAGGCGCCACCGTTGTCGTAATTCAGCTCCAGATTGAAGTTCTGGGATTCCGCTTCGGTCACCCCCACATCCGAGTAGGACTTCAGNCGCATGCCNTTGCCGGTAAACTCCTGAACGGTGTGCAGCTCCCCGCCGCTCATCTCAACCCCTTTGGGTGTACTGATGCTCGGGTAGGCCCAGCCCCACCGGTTCCACTTATCNGAAAAGGCGACGCCCATCTGGCGATCGTAGTCTTCCANNTTGGTGTAGAAGGCTTCGGCGACCAGCTCAAAACCATTCCCCAGATCCGCCTGGAACGCCGCATTCAANCCNTNGCGCTCACGCTCGGNGGCTCGGTTGAACGCCGANTGNCCCTGATAGGCCCAGAACGTATCGCCAACCACGCCGTTATCGTTCACATCCACACCATCAGCGGTCACCCGATCACCCATGCCGCCAAGCTGCGTNTCGGCGCTGACCCAACTGTATTCCGCTCCATCGCGCTCCGACGCAAAACCGGTCCAGCCGGCATCGCCATTCATGCCCGAGTAGGTATTGGCCAGGTTGGAGGTCTGATGAGCGAACGACACCAGNAAACCCACNGTGTCNGTACGCCAGTTCGCCAGGAANTTCACGGAAGGNTCGGTTTCACCGGTNTCCTTGCCNCGCCCNACTTGCGCCGCACCGGANAGNGTCCAGCCNTCNTCAAANCCGCTGTCGAGCGGGCGATAGGTTTCCAGATTGACCACACCGCTGATGCCGCCCGGATGGTTGGCGGCCGTCTGGGATTTGATCACCTGGGTGCCGGAAAACAACTGTGAGGGAATGTCCGAATAATCCGGCTGGACCGTGGTGATGGAATTGGCACCCAGATAGGATTCGCCATTCAAGGTGGTGGAAACCTGCCCCAGGCCTCGAATGTTCAACGATCCCCCTTCCCCGGCGTTGCGGCGAACCTGAACACCGCTGATGCGCTGCAGGGAGTCGGTGATGGTTACATCCGGCAGTTTGCCAATATCTTCCGCTGAAATGGCATCGACAATGGAATCGGAATCGCGCTTGACGTTGACCGCCGTTTCCTGGGCGCTGCGGACACCGGTGACNATCACCTCCTCCAGCATCTGCATATCGTCCTGCGCCAGCGTCGGCGCGGNCAGGCTGCCCGCCGCGCNGGCGGCCATAACCGCCGGCAGGAATCGCTTCTGAAAAGACTTTGTTCTGGATGACATGGAACTCTCCTATCANTTGCTTTGGGTTTTTATATCGGTCCGAATACCCGGCCAGCGTCGGGGCTGACCCCCAGAGGTGACGCTAAAATGATCATCGATACTCATTAGAATCGCGCCAAAATATGGCACAAAATTCATCTTATAGGCTTAAATCGATGGATTTTTAACCATTTTGGGTCGAAATAGGCCGTGTTTCGGACCCCTATCAATCTACCTGAATACCATTTTTGTAACCGATTACAGGCGAAAGTGAGCATATTACTAATAAAACCCGAGTGCAACCGCTTTACACTTTTTTGTATTTGGAGCCGNCAAAACGGCGTGGNACGTGAGAAGCGAAGGAGAGAGGCGCTCCCGGGGAGAGCGCCAGACGGCACCCGGCCACTGTNCTTGGCCGGGTGCCNTGAGAAGTGAAGTCGTTGCTAATTGCGAGACAGAGGCCGAACTTTATTACAGGGGTTTGATCGTTATGTTTCTGAACTCAACGCCCTGCCCTTCGGATTGCAGGGCAATGTAACCCCGGGTCAATGGCTGNCCGTCTACTTTGAGTTCCGGGTCAAAACCACTGACCACACCGCCACCGATCTGCGGCTGGGTGTACTCAAGTACGGTCTCACCATTGACCCGGTGAACCACCCGCGAGTCGCCGTAAACAATCAGCTCACCCTCAACCCACTCNCCGGGCNGATAGGTCGCCGAGGTGGAGTTGATGCAGTGGCGCTCATCAATCTNNCCNTCATACACCACNTCCGTNCCCGGAGAGCACATATTGCCNGTNGGGCGCGGGTTNCCATCGTNCCGATCCGCCAGCATCTGGTACTCCACGGAAATGGGCCAATCCTGCTCTTTCAGAATGGTGTTNGGGTCCTGAGCATGGAACATGATGCCGCTGTTCCGGTAGGCGTAGCCCGGTGCATCGTCGAGCCACTGATCCGTAAACCGGTACTCGAACTTCAGGTGATAGGANGANAACGGCTGCTCNTAAAACAGGTGACCAAAGCGCTCGCCAAAACCGTCNNGGTAANCNTCATAATTGACCTGAATCACNCCATCNNCNACCCGGAAGGTATCGNCGTAATTNTCCCCGACNTCATGGTGATGGATTTTGACCACCCAACCATCCAGNTCNTNTCCGTTGAACAGCGATTGCCACTCTCCGGANTNCCGGNTCTGCTCAGTGGCACTGCAGGCCGTCAGCCCGATAAAAANCAATGCACCGGCGGCTCGGCCGGNTACNCGAGTCNGGTTGATGCGGTTATTNAAAAACTCCATGGCACGCTCCTTNANTTACGTGNCAATTACGCGACCGNNTAGTCAAANACNACAATGTCTGCCACCAGCGGCACAAACTCCGCCTTGAGCGCGTCATGCTCCGGATGAGGCANATAGCGCTGCCGCGCCTGCTCNTCGGCAAAGGTCATCANAACNGCGTGGGTNAANCCCTGATTCAACCCTTCGGGGCTGTCATTGAGCCCCCACTCCACCGCTTCGACNCCCTCCACNCGGNTGGTCATGGNNTCNAACAGNGNNCGGACNTTCTCGATNTCCGAAGCGGTTGCCTCCGGNTTGAATTTGACCAGNAGAATATGTCGGATCATGTGTTTTCCCGTGTAAATAAAGTCAATGACNGNCGCTGCACCTCAAGTGCAGGCGACCTNTATAAGTCCATCAGCCGTGGCAANAACANGGTGACCTCCGGAACCAGTGCAATCAGGATCAACACCAGAACAATGATTCCATAGAAGGGCATNAGCGACGGNANTATNNNCTCAACNNTCTCATTGGCGACNCTGGCNCCCACATACANNCCGCTNCCNACCGGNGGNGTNATGGTNCCNATNCTCAGGTTNTANACCATGAGGATACCGAAATGCACCGGGTCCACNCCAATNTTCAGGGCNATGGGCAACAGTATGGGGGTAAAAATCAGNATCGCCGGNCCAATATCCATAAAGGTGCCAATGATCAACAGAAACAGCGTAATGATCAACAACACCATCACCGGGTTTTCCGAGAGCCCGAGAATTACACTGCTGATCAGATCCGGAAGCCCGGTAATCGCCATGGCAAAGGACATTGCCGATGAGGTTCCCAACAGGAACATGATGATGCCGGTCATCACCAGTGACTGCACCAGAATATTGCGCAGGTCCCCAAAGGACACCGTGCGATAAACCACCATGGTCAGAAAGGCCGTGTAGGCTACCGCAACCGCCGNGGCTTCAATCGCGGTAAACACACCGCCGACGATACCGACCACCACCACGATGATCAGCAACAGNCTGGGCAGCGCCTCCANNGTGACACGCCNCGCNACGCCCTTCTCCACCAGNACCACGGAGCGATAGCCNCGGCGACGGGCAATCACATAGGTCACCAGCATGCACCCTGCACCCCAGAGCACTCCGGCCACCAGGCCGCCCGCAAACAGCGCCGCAATCGAGGTGCCGCCACTGGCCAGGGCATACAGAATGAACGCCGTCGTCGGGGGAATGAGCATTCCCGTGGGCGCCGAGGCGATATTGACCGCCGCGGCAAACGGGTTGCTGTAGCCCTCTTTCTTGCTCATGGGCACCATGACGCCACCAATCGAGGTGGACGCCGCAATGGCGNACCCCGAAATGGCCCCGAACATCATATTGCCGGCAATATTGGTGTGGGACAGAGAGCCGGGGATATGCCCACTGAACAGTTTGGCAAAATTCACCAACCGCATCGCGATGCCCCCGGAATTCATGATCACCCCGGAGAGAATGAAGAAGGGCACCGCCAGCAGGGAGAAGCTGTCCAGGCTGGAAAATATCTTCTGCGCTGTGGTGAACAGCGCAACATCCATGGGCAACACCGAGGCGATGGTGATCACGGAGGACACCGCAATACAGATACCAATGGGAATACCCAGGACCAATAAAAACGCAAAAGACCCGATCAGTAACAGCGCCGCATCAAACATCCTGTGGTGCCTCCTCGTCCGAGCGCAACTCTTTTTCCAACAGCTCGATGCAATTCAGCACGCTGTACACCGCCAGAATTCCCCCGGCCAGCGGTAAGGCCGAGTAAACATACCCCATGGCCAGCCCCAGCGATGGCGACACCTGATTCATGGTGATGCTGGTGGCGTTGTATCCGCCCTGGACGAGAATGAAAATGGCGAACGCCAGAAAGGCCAGCTCGATCAGTATCTGCCAGTAGTGTTGCCAGTGAATGGATACCTTGTCCGAAAACAGGGTAAAAGCAACATGCTTGCGCAGACCGGCCACATAGGCCATTGAGAGCATGGACACCCAGACCAGTGAAAAACGCAGAAACTCCTCCGAATAGGTGCTGGGAGCCCCCAACAGATAGCGACTGATAATCTGCCAACAGGTCATGGCGACCATCACCAACAACCAGACACTGCACACCACCTCAACCACACGGTCCATCACCGTTCGAATCCCGTTGATCAAGCGCATACCCTACTCCGTCTCATCTGCTGTGGACCTGATTTCGCGGTAAAGCGAATACTGCTCGGGATACTGTTTCAGGGCCTCATACATGGGCTCAACCGCCTCGCGGAACGGCGCGAGCTTGACGTCAATAAAGTTCACCCCGAACTCATCAATCGCCAACTCCCGGGTTTCCGCCACGGCCTCGTTCCAGGCCTGTTTCTGAAACGCAATCGATTCCGCCATGGCCTCATACACCGCCGCCGTCTGCTCATCGTTCAGCTTGTTCAGCGTCATATTGCTGATGACCACCACATCGGGAATCCGTGTATGCATGGTGTAGGTGTAGTGCTTGGCGATTTCGGCGTGTCGGGCAATGGTGAGGGCAAACTCGTTATTCTCCGCCCCGTCCAGAATGCCCTGCTGCATGGCGGTGTACACCTCGGCCTGACCCATGGCCACCGGAACCGCCCCCAACAGGCGCATCATCTCGATGGCCGCCTCGCTCTGCATGACCCGTATCTTCCGTCCTTCAAGGTCCTCCACGGAACGAATCGGGTCATCTTTCACGTAAAAATTGCGTGAGCCGGAGTCGTAATAACCCATACCGACAAACCCGTTCTGCCGGGTGGAGGCATAGATGGGCTGCATGATGTCGGGATTGTCCATGACCCGGTAAAAGTGCCCGGTATCCTCGAACAGGAAAGGCATGGAAAACACACCGTAGATGGGTGAAAAACTCTCCATCAGCCCGGCGGACACCTTGGTGATATCCACCGCGCCCACTTGCAGCAATTCCACCAGCTCACGCTCACCGCCGAGCTGGCTGTCCGGGAAAAAGCGGACCTTCACCTCGCCTCCGGTTTTTTCCTCAATCCGCCGACCGAGCAGGTGCAGGGCATCAATCACCGGCTGGCTGTTCTGGGCATAGGCGATAAACAGGGTGGTACCACGGGTTGCGCCGGAGAAAATGCCGGAGGCCGCAATCACGGCAACCGCCAAGAGCGCGATAATGCCCACGCAAAGCGCTTTCAGCGCCCGGGACAACGGGGGGCGAGCTGTCATTATTATTCTCCTACCATCAAGAATACATCGGCAGAATACGAGCCTTCACAGACGAAACGGGCGCCAACTTGATTTCATTATAAATCATTTTCGATCAAATTTAGGCAATTGTAACCCAGAAAGTGCGTGATTGAAATATAGTGAAGGCTAAATTATCGGAAGGAAGCGCAGCGCACCCTGAGCATCATGCAGCGCGATGCCGGTAACCGGGGCGAACGTTCGAGTAGACGCTCAGCGCGGTGACCGTCACCAGAATCAGCAGCAGCCCCAGCACCTGGAAGAGTCCCAGGCGTTCATTCAACAGCACCACGCCGAACAGGGAGGCGGTGACCGGCTCTACCATGGCCACAATGGAGGCTACGGCCGGTGCCGTATAGTTAAGACCCCGAATGTAGATCACAAACGACAGGCCCGCCCCGAGTACGCCCAGAATCACAAACAGGAGCCAGATTGGCGCACTCAGCACCGCCAGCGCCTGCTCCGTGCCGCTGAGTACCAGGAGAATGACACTGAGCACCCCGAAAGCGACCAGTAACACCGCCTGTGGGCTCCCGTGCGGAGCCGCGTATTTGAAACCAAAAATGAACACCGCGTAGGACAACCCGGAGAGCAACCCCGCCCCGACCGCAACCGGCGTCACCTCGCTGGCGCCCACTTCATAAATACCGGTGAGCAACACAATACCGACAACCACCATGGCAATGGCCAGCCACTTGGGCAAGGTCGGTTGCTCGAGCTTCAGCGTGAAAGAAACGAGGTAAACAAACACCGGCGCGCAATACATCAAGGTCGCGGCGACTGCCACGCTGCCCTCTGCGATGCTGATAAAATAGAATGCGAAATTGCCCGCCACTCCCAGACCGGCAATGACCGACCAGAACCACAGTTGGCGGCAGGCCAACCCACTGCCGCGCGGCCGAAGAGCCAGCCAGGCGGCCACAAACAGCAGCCCGATCGCGCCGCGGTAAAACGACACCACCAGCGGCGCCCAGCCCTCGCTGGTAAGCACACCGCCAATACCGCCGGCCAGCCCCCAACAGAGCGCTGCCAGAGCGACAAAGACCGGGCTCTAGAGAGTTTTGTCAGCCTGAATTTTTTTCATTGCCTCATAATCCTCTTTGGCTCCCCCTCCGTGGTCCAGGTCAGCGCAGCCCGTTTCCGTGGTGTGTACAACGGAGACAATTACTCAGCTAAAACTTACGCAACTGATAATAGATTCCCGCCCCCTCTTCGCAGTATTGTTTGAGACTCAACAGAAATATCGCCCAGTTGTAATTACAGAAACGGTAAAACTCGGTCACCTCTCGCCAATCCGTGTGTTTAAGAGTGATCGCTGTTTTGCTTTCTCGCTGATCTAACTCAAAAATGACTTTCGTGCCAATCCATTCGGGATCCGAATCAGTACAGAGCCAAACCATCTTGTTTTTGGGCACCAATTCTAAAACCTTCATTTTTGTTGGGTGCTCGTCTCCAAAGCGGAATTCATTGGTCGCATCAACTTGGGCTATGAATTTTAGATCTCGGGTCCACACCTCAGTCAATCCAGCCTCAGTGGTCAACGCTTCGTAGACCTTGGATAGAGAGGCATTCACGTACTGAACATGTTCAATACTTTCCATAAATACTACTCTCAAACAACGGGTTACCGCCTTCCAGCAGGAAATGAAATTCCTCTAAGCTGACTGACATTATCAGACCTCTAATTCGCCAAGCTAAGCTGCCAGGATACGCCATATCTATCATTCAGCCAGCCAAACTTTTCACTGAACCCATAATCACCCAAAGGCATCAGTTCAACGCCTCCGTCAACCAGGGTTTGAAAGGCCTCTTCGATCTCCGCTTCCGATTCGCACTCCACATACAGTGATATGGAGGGTGTAAAGGTAAACTTATGACCGAGGTGGCTATCGAGTGCCAAGAACTCCGTGCCGTTCAGCATAAACCGAGCCAACTTTACAGAGCCTTCCGGCTCATGCTCACCTGCTTTGTAGTACTCAACACCAACGATTTTAGAATTGGAAAAAACAGTTGTATAAAGCCTGATTGCCTCTTCGGCTTTTCCAGCCTGATCGCCAACAAACATAAGGGATGTTGCAATAGACTTCATATCTCCTCCGCACCAAAAAAACACACTGATCGGCCGATTAGAGCACAGATGGAAGTTGCGAAACAAGGTCGGAACTGTAAGAAATTGTACTTCCATATTTGGCGCTATTTGTAGTGGTCAAGTGTTTTAGGCCACCGTCTTTTGAGTTTTCCAGTAGGTCTGCTCTGCCACATTAGGCGGCAGACCGTCGTTGTGCTTATGCGGCCG
>NZ_NZQP01000031.1:0-30312 GCF_002695945.1 Marinimicrobium sp.
ATCAGGGTCACAGCCCTCAGGGTGGATACTATTTACCGCGGCTCCCGGTGGACCCTGGTAGCTAGCCAGAGTCCGTGGACAGATACAAGGGTGGATAAGCGCGAAGCGCGCATCCGCCGTCACCCAGCTATTTCTTTACCGCAATCCGTCAAAAAGCCAGGGGGCGTCTTTGCGGCGCTGCGCTTCGTAGGCCTCGATCGCATCGGCATGCTCAAGCGTCAGACCGATATCATCCAGACCATTTAGCAGACAGTGCTTGCGAAACTCATCGATCTCGAATGCAAACGACTCGCCGCTCGGTGTGGTGACCGTCTGCTGCTCCAGATCGATGGTCAACTGATACCCTTCCTGTTCATACATCTCGTTGAACAGGCGGTCGACAACCTTCGCATCCAGAACGATCGGCAAAAGACCGTTCTTGAAGCAGTTGTTGTAAAAAATCTCCGCAAAACTCGGCGCGATCACACATCGGAAGCCGTAATCGTCCAGCGCCCAGGGCGCGTGTTCACGACTGGAACCACAGCCGAAGTTTTCCCGGGCAAGCAGCACCGTCGCACCCTGATAGCGCTCAAAATTGAGCGGAAATTTCGGGTTGAGCGGGCGCCCGGTGCACTCCTGATCCGGTTGCCCCTCGTCGAGGTAGCGCAGTTCGTCAAACAGGTTTTTGCCAAACCCGGTGCGTTTGATCGACTTCAAAAACTGCTTGGGGATGATCATGTCGGTATCGACATTGGCGCGATCCATGGGCGCCGCGATTCCGGTCATCTGGGTAAAGGATTTCATGCGGCCTGCCCTCCAGTAATTTCACGCACATCGACAAAGTGGCCCGCAATGGCGGCCGCCGCGGCCATGGCTGGACTGACCAGATGGGTGCGACCGCCGTAGCCCTGACGCCCCTCGAAGTTTCGGTTCGAAGTGGAAGCACAGTGCTCTCCGGCACCCAACTTGTCGGCATTCATGGCCAGACACATGGAACAGCCCGGCTCGCGCCATTCGATACCGGCGTCGATAAAGATTTTATCCAGGCCTTCTTTTTCCGCCTGAGCTTTCACGGTACCGGAGCCCGGCACCACAATCGCTTCCTTGACTGAATCGGCTTTGCGTTTGCCTTTGACCACCGCGGCCGCCGCCCGAATGTCTTCAATCCGGGAGTTGGTGCAGGAGCCGATAAACACCCGATCGAGCTTGATGGAGCGCATCGGCTGCCCGGCCTGAAGCCCCATATACTGCAGAGCCCGCTTCATGCTTTCGCGCTTGACCGCGTCGGCTTCCGCCTCCGGGTCCGGCACAGAGTCGTCAATGGACACCACCATCTCCGGCGAGGTCCCCCAACTGACCTGGGGCTTGATGTCCTCACCGCGCATGTCCACCACGCGGTCGAAGTGGGCGCCTTCGTCGCTTTTGAGGTCGCGCCAGGCTTCCACGGCCTTGGTCCAGTTTTCACCTTTGGGCGCGTAGGGCCGACCTTCCACATAGTCGATGGTGGTCTGATCCACCGCCACCATGCCCGCGCGGGCACCGGCTTCGATGGCCATATTGCAGACGGTCATCCGCCCTTCCATGCTCATATTGCGGAACACATCGCCACCAAACTCGATGGCATAGCCCGTACCGCCGGCAGTACCGATCTTGGCAATGATGGCCAAGACCACATCTTTCGGAGTGACACCGGGGCCGAGTTCACCGTCGACCCGGATCAACATGTTCTTCATTTTCTTGGCGACCAGACACTGGGTGGCCATCACATGCTCCACCTCACTGGTACCAATGCCGTGCGCCAAGGCACCCAAGGCACCGTTGGTGGCGGTATGGGAGTCGCCACAGACGATGGTCATACCCGGCAGACTGGCGCCGGACTCCGGCCCGATCACATGCACAATGCCCTGGCGCTGATCGTTGATCTTGTACTCGGTGATACCGTACTCGTCGCAGTTGTCGTCGAGGGTTTTCACCTGGATCAGGGACACCGGATCCTGAATACCGGACACGCCCGAGGCCCGCTCTTTCGAGGTGGTCGGGACGTTGTGGTCCGGCGTGGCCAGGATGGAATCGGCCCTCCAGGGTTTACGACCCGCCAAGCGCAGGCCTTCAAAGGCCTGGGGCGAAGTCACTTCGTGGATGATGTGCCGATCAATATAGATCAAGGCGGAGCCATCGTCGCGCTTTTGCACGAGGTGGGCATCCCACAATTTGTCGTAAAGGGTTCTGGCGCTCATAAGGGTTGTCTTCTCAAAGCAGATCACGATTTGAGGGTATTTTAAGGGCCCACAACCAATAAAACAAATTTATAATTTTTATCTATTGCATTCCATTCTGGAATGGATAGACTGACAGCTTATGGATACCCAACACCTGCAAGCCTTTGTCGCCGTCGCCGAAACCGGCTCGTTTTCCGCCGCCGGCCAACGCCTGCACCTGACCCAGCCCGCCGTAAGCAAGCGCATCGCCACCCTGGAGCAACAACTGAACAGCCCCCTGTTCGACCGGGTGGGCCGGCAGATCAGTCTCACCCATGCCGGTTTATCGTTACTGCCCAATGCCAAGCGGATCCTGCAGGAGGTGGCGGACGCCGAACGCGCCATTACCGACCTTCAGGGCGAGGTGCGCGGCGCGCTGAGTATTGCCACCAGTCACCACATCGGCCTGCACCGCCTGCCCCCTACCCTTCGCCACTTCACCGAGCGCTACCCCGAGGTGAAACTGGATCTGCATTTTCTGGATTCTGAGCAGGCCTATGGGGAAGTGCTGCAAGGACGCTTTGACCTGGGCATTGTCACCCTGGCGCCGGAATCGGACCCTCGCATGGCCGAGGACATCATCTGGCGCGACCAACTGCACTTCGTGGTGTCGCACAATCACCCCCTGGCCCAGCGAAAGTCCCTGACATTGGCGGATCTCAGCCCCTGGCAGGCGATTTTGCCGGATACCAACACCTATACCACCCGACTCGTTCAGGCGCTGTTCGACGAGCAGTCCCTGACGCTTGATGTGGGCATGGTGACCAACCACCTCGACACCCTGAAGATGATGGTTTCGATTGGCCTCGGCTGGGGAGTGCTACCGCAGACTCTGCTGGGTGATGGTCAAGTACACCCTTTGCCCTTGGACCACACGGTGATCACCCGCAACCTCGGGGCCATTCATCACAAACAACGCAGCTTGAACAATGCCGCGCGAGTCTTCCTGCAGTTATTACAGGGATAATACCCAGCCGCGCTGATTTGCTCTGCGTCACACTTTTTGTAGCCTGCTCTGCTAAGATACGGGGCAGTCCATTCACCCAACCAACACAATGGGAACGATGTTATGAAAAAAGTAATGCTTGCAAGTGGTCTGATGCTGGCTGCACCGCTCGCCTCAGCGGATTTTCTCGGCGTATACGCGGGCGCTGGCCAATGGCAAAGCGATTACTCCGGCGTCATCGGTGATGCCAATAACGATATTGATGTCAACGAGCTGGGCCTGAACGAAAGCGACAACAACTTCTTTTACGTCGCGTTTGAACACCCGATTCCGCTGCTTCCCAATGTGCGTCTTCAGCACACCGACCTGAGCAGCTCTCAGTCGGCCACCATCGTCGACACCTTCACCCTGGACGGCGAGACTTTTACCCCCGGCGAAGTGGCCACAGACGTTGACCTGACCCATATCGATGGCACTTTGTATTATGAATTACTGGATAACTGGGTGAGCTTTGACCTGGGCCTGACCATCCGAAAATTCGATGGCTATGTACAGGCCGAAAGCGAAACGGTCGGCAATTCTCAGAACGTCGTGTTGGATGAAGCCATTCCCATGGTGTACGGCAAGGCCCGTTTTGATCTGCCGTTGACCGGCCTGTCTGTGGGCGGCCAGGCGAACGTGATCAATTACGACGACAACAGCCTGAGCGACATGAGCGTCAACGTGGCTTATGACTTTATTGACTCTATGGCGCTGGATCTGGGTATCGAAGTCGGCTACCGGCAGATGAACCTGGAGATCAATGAAGACGTGACCGCCGATGTGGAATTGAGCGGGCCTTATGCGTCGTTGAATCTGCATTTTTAAAGGGTGGTATTCGGAGTTTGGTAACGGCGGATGCGCTTCGCTTATCCGCCCTACGCCACCTCCGCAGCCAAGCGTAGGGCGGATAAGGGCGAAGCCCGCATCCGCCGTTACCCAGCACCACATCACACGCAATACTTACCGCAATATCTCAAACCCATCCGCATCCAGATGGGCGGGAAATGACTCACGATATTGGGTCAGCCTTTCCGCACTGAGCACTGCGGTAAAACACCCTTCGCCATCCTCTGCATCGACCAACACCTCGCCGGCGGGGCCATAAATGGCACTGTCACCACAGTAGTCCTGATCTTTCTCATCCACGCCGATACGATTCACGCCCGCCACGTAGCTCAGGTTTTCAATCGCCCTCGCCTGCAAGAGGCGTCGCCAGTGTAACGATCGGGCGGCCGGCCAATTGGCGACGTACAGGGCCAGATCATAATCCCCCCGGTTGCGACTCCACACCGGGAAGCGCAGGTCATAGCAGATCATCGGCAGAACCCGCCAGCCTTTCAGCTCGACCAACACCCGCTCCTGTCCCACGGCGTAACGCTTGTGCTCGCCCGCCATACGAAACAGGTGCCGCTTGTCATAGTGCACCCAGCTACCATCGGGGCGCATCCACACCAGGCGATTGCTGTACTGGTCATTGTCTTTCACCACCAGAGAGCCGGTCACCACCGCATCCAGCTCGGACGCCCAGTGCGCCAGCCACTGCCAGGCGCGCCCGCCCACGACTTCAGCGTGGTCCCGCGCCGTAGCGCTGAATCCGGTGGTAAACACTTCGGGGAGTATCACCAGGTCACTGCCCCGGGCCCGCTCCAGCCAGGGTTCATAGCCGGCCAGATTGCGCTGCGGGTCATCCGGCGCAATGGTGGCCTGAATCAGGGATAAGGTGAGATCTTGCATACACAGGCTCCCGGAGATTCTCGGAGCCCGGCAGGTCAGGAAGGTGGCATGCCGGGATAAAGGCCCAGCATGCCACAATCGCCACGGGGAATCACGACTGTGCGGGAATCACCGGCGTATCGACACGTACGTCCGCATTCTGTGCCCGGTGACGCAGGCTGTGATCCATCAGCACCAGAGCCAGCATCGCCTCGGCAATGGGGGTTGCGCGAATGCCCACGCAGGGGTCGTGACGTCCGGTGGTGATCACCTCCACCGGCTCGCCCTGGACGTCAATGCTGCGCCCGGGCACCCGCAGACTGGAGGTGGGTTTGAGGGCCAGATGAGCCACTATGTCCTGGCCGGAGGAAATGCCCCCCAGAATGCCGCCGGCGTTGTTGGAGGTAAAGCCTTCCGGGGTCAGCTCGTCACGGTGCTCGGTGCCTTTCTGGGCCACCGAATCAAAGCCCGCACCGATCTCCACCCCTTTCACGGCGTTGATGCTCATCAGCGCGTGGGCGATATCCGCATCCAGGCGATCAAAAATCGGCTCCCCCAGCCCCGGCTGCACGCCACTGGCCACCACGGAAATCTTGGCGCCTACGGAATTGCCCTCTTTGGCCAGCGCCTGCATGTAGGTTTCCATCTCCGCCACCTTGGAGGCGTCGGGGCAGAAGAAGGGGTTCTCGCTGATCTGATCCCAATCCACCGACTCAATCGCAATGGGCCCCAACTGCGAAAGGTACCCACGCACTTCGATGCCGTAGCGCTCGCGCAGGTATTTTTTCGCGATCGCACCGGCCGCCACCCGCATGGCGGTTTCCCGGGCGGATGAACGGCCGCCGCCGCGATAGTCGCGCACGCCGTACTTGTGGTGATAGGTGTAGTCCGCATGCGCCGGGCGGAACTGATCCTTAATCTTGGAGTAATCCTTGGAGCGCTGATCGGTGTTTTCAATCAACAGGCCAATGGGCGTACCCGTGGTTTTGCCCTCGAACACGCCGGACAGAATCCGCACCTGATCGGCTTCGCGCCGCTGGGTGGTATAGCGGGACTGACCGGGCTTGCGCCGGTCCAGGTCGAACTGCAGGTCTTCCTCGGACAGCGCCAAGCCCGGAGGGCAGCCATCCACCACGGCGCCCAGCGCCGGGCCGTGGCTTTCGCCAAAAGTGGTCAGGGTAAACAGTTTGCCAAAGCTATTGCCGGACATAATCGGTTCCGAATTTCTCTTAAACGCAAAAGGAGGAATTATACCTCAGAAAAGGCCGCCAGCGCCCGAGCGCTCAGCACGAACACCCCGTGACCGCCCCGCTCGAACTCCACCCAGGTAAAGGGCAGCTTGGGAAAAGCCTGCTCCAGAGCCACCTGGGAGTTGCCCACCTCCACCACCAGAACCCCGTCCTCGGTCAAGTGTCGAGGCGCCTCGGCGAGCAGGCGCCGGGTAAAGTCCAGGCCATCATCCCCGGAGCCCAGCCCCAGCTCAGGCTCGGCATGATACTCCGCCGGCATGCTGGCCAGATCACGAGCATCCACATAGGGCGGATTGCTGACGATCAGATCGTAGCGACGCTCACCGAGGGCCGCAAACCCATCGGACTCCAGGGCCTCAACCCGCCCCTCCAACTGGTGGGCCTTGATGTTGGCCCGGGCGACGTCCAGCGCATCCGGGGAAATATCGCTCAGGTCGACCTGAGCCTCAGGAAAGGCATAGGCACACGCAATACCGATACAGCCACTTCCGGCACACAGATCCAGCACCCGCTCCGGCTCCAGCTCCAGCCAGGGCTGAAACCCGGCTTCGATCAACTCGGCGATAGGCGAGCGCGGGACCAGCACCCGCTCGTCCACCGCAAAACGCAAGCCACAGAACCAGGCCTCGCCGGTCAGATAGGCTGCCGGCACCCGCTCGCGGATGCGTCGGTCCAACAGCGCAGCAACCGTCTCTCGCTCGGCATCAGTCAAACGCGCATCCAGCCATTCCTGGCGACTGTTCTGAACCGGCAAGTGCAGTGCATGCAACACCAGTTGGACTGCCTCATCCCAGGCGTTGTCGGTACCGTGGCCGAAGAACAGCCCCTCGGCATTGAAGCGACTGGCACCCCAGCGAATAAAATCTCGAACGGTTTTCAGTGGCGCCCAGGGCGGCAAGACATCAGCAGATGACACGAGGCGGATCCTTTGTGATGCGGTAAAAAAACGCTATTGTACCGATTCTGAGGCACCCGTGGGTCGCATTTCTCCCAATCGGGACAGGTGATCCCAAACGATAGACAGGTCGTAAAAAGCCCTTTACCAATTTGGCCGCTTGACGTAGGGTAGCCGCCCTCCTGATAAGCTTGCAGGCCCCTACAGGGTTGAGGAACAGACAATGAAAGAACATTTTGCCCGGATTATTGAAGGCATCGGCGAAGATCTGACACGTCCGGGACTGGTGGATACCCCCAAGCGGGCCGCCAAAGCCTTCCAGTTTTTGACCAAAGGATACGAGCAGGACCTGGAGGAAGTCGTCAATGGCGCCCTCTTCCCCTCCGACTCCAGCGAAATGATCATGGTCAAGGACATCGAGCTGTACTCCCTGTGCGAGCACCATCTGCTGCCCTTTATCGGTAAGGCTCATGTCGCCTACATTCCCACCGGGCATGTGTTGGGTCTGTCAAAGGTGGCCCGGATTGTGGACATGTTTGCGCGCAGACTGCAGATTCAGGAGCAACTTACGGTACAGATTGCCGAATCCATCCAGAACATCACCGGCGCCTCGGGCGTGGGCGTGATCATCGAGGCACAGCACATGTGCATGATGATGCGCGGCGTGGAAAAACAGAATTCGGTGATGAAAACCTCGGCCATGCTGGGCACCTTCCGCAGCAATCAGGCGACCCGCACCGAATTTCTGTCACTGCTTCGCTAGCCAGGTTCAAACGTCCGATAATCAGCGCTCGGGTAAACGCACCACCTCCACCCGGGCGCTGCGCTCCCCCTTGCCCGCCGGAGACAGACTTCCCAACCCAAAGACCGGGATCCGTTGCTCACTGACTCCCTGCGCTTTGAGTTTTTCCCGCACCTGTTCGGCGTAATGCAGCGACTGGGATTGCTGCGCCTCCAGAGAGTCCGCACCGTAGTCATGGCCGACCAGCGCCACGACCCAACCGGATTCCTGCCGCAACAGGGTGGCCAGCGCATCGATGGCCGATTCGGAAACCGACACCCGCCAATCCTGCGCCGAACCCACGACATCAAATCCGGGCAGCACAAAATAGCCTGCCTCACGCAAGCGCTCACCCAGCACCGCAGGACTCAGGGTCAGCGCCGGCCGATCCACTTCCGGCATCTGCACCAGATCCAACTGGACGTACACCCGCCGGTTCCCGCGCCGCACAGAGTACAAGCTCGCGTAATAAACCGTGTCATCGCGCACGACTTCATACACACTGTAGTACTGGAATTGATCCAGACCGTATAGCTGAATCACGTTGAAGTGGTTGTTGGCCCAGTTGATNCTCCCGCCGCACTCACGCTCCTCACAGGCAAACAGCTCGCGGGCACGACCGCTGATCAACTGCTCTTCGTAAAACCGGAAACCTTCGCGAGCACTAAAACCCGACGGCAACTCGAGCGTGCGTCTGAGGACATTGCCCTGNACTCGTTGCTCCCGCTCTGCCGACCAGGTTCCGCCGACTTTCTTGAAGGTGGACAGCGCCAGCACATACGTCTGATCCGGGCGGTACTCACGCATCATGACCCGGGCTTCCGGAAAATCCTCCAACCCGAGAAATTCCGGTACTTGCGTACCATTCTGAGCAACCACGTCTGTTGTGGCCAGCAGAAGGGCCCACCCCGTCAGCGCCATCGACAAAACAAAAGGCAGGGCGCGATAACACTTCAATCGCATGGCATTCTCCCATCAAGATCGAACCACCGAGTGGAGCTATTCATTGGGGAAGTTCATTCCATCCCAACGCCTGACCGCTTAAAAACCGGCGTAAACATTCGGCCACCTGTGGCGCCTGGGATTCCAGATGCAGGTGATGCCCTCCGGGCAACTCAATCCAGTCGAGTCGATCGGGAAACCGCTGCAGAGCCTCCCGATAATGACTGAATAATCGCGGAATGCCGTCCCGCCCGAGAATCATCGCCATATCCGCCGTGGCACTGGCAAGAAACGCCTCGATGTAATCCTCGGTCAGTTTTATCGCAGACGGCGCGAGCAGCCGTTGATCGGTACTCCAGGAGTAGCCGCCATCAACGGCTTTGGTCCCACGCTCGGTCAGCGCCCGGGCCGCGTCGATACTCAGCGGAAACATGCCTCTGGCACGCGCTTTGGCCGCCCGGGCCAGATCCCGGTACACACTGAGCGGTTTATTCCGCAACGCACTCATCTCCAGGATCGAGCGGGCCAGTTGTCGCGGGGCCGCCTGGGGTTGATGCACTTCCGGCCACAGCGCTTCAATCAGGGCCAACCGGGTAATACGTTCGGGAAACGTGCCCGCCGCGATCATGCCGATAATCCCGCCGCGCGAGTGCCCCAGCAGCGAAAACCGGTCCCACCCCAGTTGATCCGCCACCTCAAACAACTCCGAAACATCTTCCCAGATATTATACGGGCCGACACCGGCGCGGTGTCCGCTGCGACCGTGTCCCGCGAGATCCAGCGCGACAATGTGGGTATCTGGAAGCAGCGGCGCCAGCGCATTGAAGGTGGCGCTATTATCAAGCCAACCGTGCAGCGCCAGAATCGGTTCACCGCCCGGCTCACCCCACTCCTGGGCCGCCAGGGTCATACCCGGGAGAGAAAAGGTCCGCTCGCGACTCATGGGCGACCCNCTTTNTGCTGCGCCGAATCAGCGNTGNCATCGTCCGTNATGTCGGGGTGCCACCACAACTNGGAACGATCCAGAGGCGTGCGCTCCGGCAGCAGNGGATTGGTCAGTTTCANCACGNGGCGCTCNNNCAATNCCGCGCGCTCAAAAATCGGNCGNTGACTCGGGTGCTGNAAGAACAGCTCATCAAANCTGCCNTCCGCGATCGCCCGCTCGAGCCCCTGCTCCAGCCGNTGCGCAAGTGCCGCGTTCTGNCGNCGCACGAAAAANTAACTGGCCGCNGGGTAGTGCAGCAACAGCCTCGGCTCNACCTTAAGATCNAGTTCCGGACGCTGCGCCACTTCCGCCCAGGGTTCATTCAGAGCNCGGGGGATATAATCAATGCGTCCGTGCCGCAACATGGTGAACAGGGAAAAATAACCACTCGTGGTAACNGGCAGCTCATTGTGCCGAAGGATATCGGTATCCGGCCAATCCGCCGCTTGCCCGGCGACATGTCGGGCGAGTGCTTCCAGAGTCGTCGCATCGGCAAAACGGGCGTGATCGTCGCTTCTGACCACCAGCAACCGGTAACCCGCCATCCCCTTGGTCAGTGGGATGCGCACAGGCCTTAAATGGCGCTCGCGATTGCGCGTGGTCATACTCCAGAGCACGTCGATCTTTTCGCCTGCGGAAAGCAATCGGAGGATACGCCCCTGGGGAACGCGCAAGGGCACCGCCTGCAGACGGTAATCGCCGAACTCGTCCCGCGTTTTCTCCAGAGCCAAGCGTAGCAGTTGCTCGAAATAGTCGTTTCGCTGGTCCAGGGGGCTGCTCATATCCGGGTAGCGCACCACCAGCGGCTCGCCGCCTTCGGTCGACGCCAGCGAGGCTCCACTCCATAGGATCAAGGTGGCAATTCCGGAACACAGCATTCGAGACCAGGTCGCCACCGGAACCACCATTNTCAGTCTTCCCGGTGACGGAGCCAGCGTAATTCTCCGACACCACCGGCGACCACATCCAGGGTCAGACAGGCGACGGACGCCGTACCCATGGTATAGCGACCCGGTTCGGCGCCAGTCAGATAATGAATAAGATCGCCGACCAATGGCATGTGACTGACCAGCATCAGGTTATCCTCCTCACAGGCCTGCAACTGGGCACACAGCGCCTCGAGGTCGGCCTCCGGGGTGAGCAGCTCGGTCTCGACCGGCTCGGCCCCGCGGCCNAGGACCTGATTGACGATTGCGGCCGTCTGCCGGGCGCGGCGGTAAGGGCTGACCCACAACTGATCCAGATCGGACAGCTCGTCGCTCAGCGCGTTGGCCACCCGCTCGACATCCGCCTCACCCCGGGCGGTCAGGGGNCGCTCGGCATCCGATGACGCTTTGGTCTGAGCCTGACCGTGACGCATAATGAACAGGGTTTTCATTCANACACCTCAGTTGCGCGAATGATCGTCGCCGGTCTCTTCCCGCTCGTCTTCTCGGGATTCTGGTGACTCAGTCTCCGCAGCCCGAGGGCTGCTCGCAGGTGCGGATGACACCTCTGAAGCCTCCGGCCAGTCACTGAATGGNAATGGCTTGTCATCGCTACTGTAGGTGAGAAACTCCANAGCGCGATANATATACANCGCCAGNGANTTTCCAAACTGGCGCAGNTTCCGNTTGGGGCTTCCGGTCAGCAGNGCAAACAGGAATTGCAGNACGATCACAACCCCCATAACCACCCCGGCGACATAAAGCAGTACGGCAAACAACAGCATATAGACCAGCCGCAGCCAATGCTTGCCCGAGGTCACATTGGTTTTCAGAGTTTCGCTATCCATCAGTCTGCTCCCATATATTCCACGTCGTGGTTTTGTTCACCCAACATCAGTTTCCGGGCGACATCGGCGATTGCCTCACCTTCGAATAGTACCGCAAATAGCCCCGAAACCAGAGGCATATAAACACCCAGCTCGTCCGCCTTCTGTTTGACCTGGCGCAGGGTGTTGACCCCCTCCGCCACCTGCCCCAGCCCCTGGATGACCTCCTCCAGAGGCTGTCCCTGCCCGAGCGCGTAGCCTACCCGGTAATTACGGCTCAGATCCGAGGTGCAGGTGAGAATCAGGTCGCCCACACCCGCCAACCCCAGAAAGGTCATCGGGTTCGCCCCCATGGCGGCAGCAAAACGCCCCATTTCCGCCAGGCTTCGGGTCAACAGCATCGCCTGGGTGTTATGCCCCGCCCCAAGGGCAGCGGCCATGCCACACACAATGGCATAAATGTTCTTCAGTGCGCCACCAAGTTCCACTCCGTAGCGATCCGGGTTGGCATAGACCCGGAAGGTCTCCGAGCGCAGGCAACTCTGCACCTGTTGGATCAACGCCTCGCTCTCGCTCGCCACCACGGTACCGGTCTGCTGTCGGGCGACAATTTCCTTGGCGAAATTCGGACCGCTGAGCACGCCAATGGCGTGGTCGGGCAACTCCTGCTCGAGAACCTGGCTCATCAGGGTGAAGCCCTCCGGCTCAATGCCCTTCGCCGTACTGATCACCATCGCTTCTTTGCGCAACAGCGGCGCAATCTGTCGGGTGACCGCCCGAAAGGAATGGCTGGGAATCGATACGAACACCAGGTCACTGTCGGACACCGCCCGGGTCAGATCCGACGTCACCTCCAGGCCGTCAGCCAGACGCTGCCCCGGCAGGTAGCGCCGATTCTCCCGCGTTGACTGGGTCTCGGTGGCACTGGCGGAGTCCCGCATCCAGAGAAAGGTGCGAACGCCGTTCTCGGCAATGATATTGGCAATGGCCGTTCCGAAGCTTCCGCCTCCGAGTACGGCCACCGTGAGCTTTTGGGTCATAGGATTAGATCCGTCCTGCATTGATACCGATCGCTTTAAAGTGTAGCCCGCTTCGGCGGGCCGGGAGATGACAACCCACCTATTCAAGGAAGGCGGGTTGGAGACATAAAAAATTCACATTTTTCTTGTCCACATTTTCTGTGGATAACTTGGTGGATACTTTTTGGGAAAGTGCCTCGAACCCGCATCATCTCTGACCGTTGCACAGATTGTCCAAAAAATAACCGGCTCAATTTTTTCTTTATTTATCAATATGTTACGAATGTCAACCAAGGATATAGCGAAGTTTTCGCACTCTGTCGGAACCCTTGACAAGTACCGCACTGCTAATGTGCATAAACCAGTTAGTGAACCTTAACCGCGAAACTCCCGTAGCCACAAAACTTTCATAAAGCAAGCGTATTATTGCGCGCTTTCGGGATCACTTTGACGCCATCCGTGCGCCCGAACGAGGCGCACCGAAGCCATCGCCAAATACCTTCCGAGTTTCAGCGGGGCGCCAGTACGCCGTAGCCGCCATCGACATATATCAGCGGGTCTACCGCCAGCTCACCGAGCTTCACTTCGTGAATCCGGGCCACCACGATATGGTGGGTGCCATAAGTCATAATCTGGTCCGACTCGCAGAAGAAGGTCGCCTGGGCGTCCGCCAGGTAAGGCACCTCATCCCGCCCCTGACGCCAGTCCCCGATACTGAAGCGCGGTTGATCGCCCTCGAAACCGGCACACCGATTGGAGATGGCCTGCTGATCAGACCCCAGGATATTGATGGCAAAAGGCGTGCCTGGCGTGGATAGATGCCCTTCCAGCGCCACCTGTTTGTTCACACAGACCAACAAGGACGCGGGATTGTCTGAGACCGAGGTCACCGAAGAGACCGTCATCGCATGACGCTCACCATCGTCCGAACGGGTGGACAACACCGATACGCCGGAGGCCAGGCGACGCATCCCCATCTTCATGGCCATACCCAGTTCGGCCTCTTGCGGGTGATCGACCTCGTGTTGCTTGGGGGTATCCTGCATGCTTACTCCTCACATCTGGTAAGCCGCTATTCTGACGAGCCGCCGTGACAGACACAAGTGCCACCGAACGCCCGAACCTTGCGAGACCAATTTACCGTTGACGCGGTGGGGCACCATCGGTATTATGCGCACCTCGCGAATGACGGCGTCCACTGGATGGCCATTCGGTCTACGGCGGAGTGTAGCGCAGCCTGGTAGCGCGTCTGCTTTGGGAGCAGAATGTCGGGGGTTCGAATCCCTCCACTCCGACCACTCGCCTGCGAGATTTCCCAGCCATGCGCCCGTAGCTCAGCTGGATAGAGCACCCGCCTTCTAAGCGGGTGGTCGCAGGTTCGAGTCCTGCCGGGCGCGCCATCTTCAAGTGGGGCACTGAATCCACTGAAAGATTGGAAGGCTCGTCAGACGACAAACCTGTATCAGGGTAAGGCCTCAAAGGTCTGGATTCATACCGAAAACTTCGGTAGAGTACGCGCCCTGAAATTGACCCCGGCAATCGGGGGCAACACCTTGCAATGGTGGCTGTAGCTCAGTTGGTAGAGTCCTGGATTGTGATTCCAGTTGTCGCGGGTTCGAGCCCCGTCAGCCACCCCACTTCCCCCCTTTCTGATTCCCCTGCAACACCACAACGGCGCTTTGCCTGAGCGGAGCACTGTGGGACAATAGCGCCCTTTTCTACTCCAGCCCAGCATGAGGAATTCGGTCCATGCCAGCACAGATTCTCGACGGTAAAGCCCTCGCCAAAAAAACCGAGCAGGAGCTCGCCCAGCGCGTTGCCGATCTCAAGGCCCGCAGCAATGGCCAGGCCCCGATTCTCGCCACCATTCTGGTCGGCGATGACCCCGCCTCGGCCACCTACGTAAAAATGAAAGGCAACGCCTGCGAACGCATCGGGATGGAATCCCTGCGCATCGAGCTGCCCGCGAGCACCAGCACCGACGAGCTGCTGGCCAAAATCGATGAGCTGAACAACGACCCCAACGTGCATGGCATTCTGCTGCAACACCCGGTACCCGAGCAGATTGACGAGCGTCGCTGCTTCGATGCCATCAGCCTGGAAAAAGACGTCGACGGCGTCACCTGTCTCGGCTTTGGCCGGATGAGCATGGGCGAAGAAGCCTACGGCTGTGCGACCCCCAAAGGCATCATGCGCCTGCTGGAAGCCTACGACATCGAACTGGAAGGCAAGCACGCGGTCGTGGTCGGTCGCAGCGCCATTCTGGGCAAGCCCATGGCCATGATGCTGCTCGGTGCCAACGCCACCGTCACCATCTGTCACTCGCGCACCAAAAACCTGCCCGAACTGGTTCGCCAGGCCGACATCGTCGTGGGCGCCGTTGGCCGCCCGGAATTCATCAAAGCGGACTGGATCAAAGACGGCGCCGTGGTGGTCGATGCCGGCTACCACCCGGAAAAAGTGGGCGACATTGAACTCGAACCCCTGGTCGACCGGGTCAGCGCCTACACCCCGGTGCCCGGCGGCGTCGGCCCCATGACCATCAACACCCTGATTTACCAGACCGTAGAGTCCGGCGAAAAGAGCATCGGCCAGTAGCGAGTTCGGCATGGCCATGCGCCTGGACAAATACATCAGCCAATGCACCGGCCTGTCCCGCAAGGGTGTGCGCATCGCCCTCTATGGCAAGCGGGTGCAGGTCAATGGTGTCACCACCAAAAGTGTCAGCCAGGCACTGACGGGGAACGAGCAGGTCACGCTGGACGGCGAACTTCTTGCCCTCCCCCGGGCCCGCTACCTGATGCTGCACAAACCCGCCGGCACCCTCAGCGCCACCCAGGACAGCAGCCAGCCCTGCGTGCTGGATCTGCTACCGCCGGCATTGGCGGACGGCCTGCAGATTGTCGGCCGCCTGGATAAAGACACCACCGGCCTGTTGCTGTTGACCGACGACGGCGCCTGGAACCACCGGATCACCTCCCCCCGGCGCGCCTGCGCCAAGGTGTATGACGTCGCCACCGCCGACCCTATTACGCCGGATATCGCCAAACAGTTTGCCGACGGTATTCTGCTTAACAATGAAAGCAAGCCGACCCTGCCGGCCACTCTGGAACAACTGGACGAGCGGCGGGCCCGAGTCACACTTCAGGAAGGTCGCTACCATCAGGTCAAACGCATGTTCGCCGCCACGGGAAATCGGGTCGTCGAACTGCACCGGCTCGCCGTGGGTGGCATTGTGCTCGACCCCGAACTGGCACCCGGCGACTTCCGCTCGCTGACCGAGGATGAGATCGCCCGTGTCTGACAGCGCCTCTCAATGGCTTCTGGAACAGATCCATTCGGCCCGGGGAATGGCCAGCCTCTGGTGTCTGGATGAGCACGCCCAGGGCGACACCCCGCCAAACGCTTCATCCCTCAGCGTGATCACCAACCGTTGGGATCAGTTCGAACTCACCCGCCACGCCGGCCTGAATACCCACTTCAGTGATTTTGATTTCTCGCTTCGGGCCGACGGTTCACTGGATCGAGTGTTCTATCGCGTCTCGAAAGAAAAACCGGTCGTGCACCACATCATCAACGAAGCCGGCCGCTGCCTGAAGCCCGGTGGTGAGCTGGTCCTGTGCGGGCACAAAACCGA
Organism: Marinimicrobium sp.; assembly: GCF_002695945.1. Classification (NCBI taxonomy): domain Bacteria; kingdom Pseudomonadati; phylum Pseudomonadota; class Gammaproteobacteria; order Cellvibrionales; family Cellvibrionaceae; genus Marinimicrobium; species Marinimicrobium sp. The sequence goes on from NZ_NZQP01000031.1 coordinate 16,201, forward strand.
CGGCACCAAAACCTATATCGACAAAGCCTCCGCGTATCTGGGCCAGCGCGAGAAGGCCAAAAAAATGGGGCAACTCTACGTCGCGCGCCTGGTCCGGTCCGACCGCCTGGCAACGCCACTGGATGACAGCGACTACACCATTCCCCGCCCCATTTTCACCGACGATGACGTTCAGTTTTTCAGCAAACCGGGGCTGTTCGGCTGGCAGAAACGGGACCGGGGCAGTGCCATGTTGTGGGAACAGGCGGCGCCCCGTCTGCAGACTTCCGGCGCTGAAACCCTGCTGGACCTCGGCTGCGGCTACGGCTATCTGGGGCTTATGACTCAGCGCCTGCCACTAAAGCGGAGAGTGTTGACCGACAATAATGCTGCCGCCCTGGCCATGGCGGCCTACAATGCCGAACACAATGGCATTCCCGCCGAAGTGATCGGCGCCGACTGTGGCGAGCGCATTACCGACACCTTTGATGCCGTGCTGTGCAACCCGCCCTTTCATCAGGGGTTCGGTGTCAGCGGGGATTTGACTGACCGGTTTTTACGCAGTGCCCACACCCACCTGACGCCCAATGGTCGAGCCTGGTTTGTGGTGAACCGGTTTATTCCCCTGGAACAGAAAGCCCGCGGCCTCTTTACGCACGCCGAGGTACTGGCTGACCGGGACGGTTTCAAAGTGATTGAGCTCCGCAGCTAACCCCGATCAAACCCCAAAGGCCTTGCGGCGATACCGCAGCCGGCATTGCGCCCGCCGCTTGTCCAGTTCGGGATGCACCTGCAAACGGGTTTCAAACATTTCCCACTCCGGCACCTGCCGAAAGAAGGCGCCAATCGCGTTGGCGTAGTGCGGCGTGCTGAAGCGCTGCGCCTCGGCCCAATGTCGGCGAATCACGGGATCTTTGCAGAGCGCCGACGCACGCAACTGCGCCTCACTTTCGAAATTCATCACCAGAGCACCGCCCGGCACCACCACCGACCAGAGCGCGCTGCACCAGTTTGTATCAGCCGCGATGGCGCGCTCCGCCTCGCCGTCCACATGGCCGAACAGGTCGTCAATCACCAGATCAAACCCCGGCCCCCGATACTGTGCCAACCACTCCCGCGCGTCCGCCTCAAGCAGGCAGACATTGGCTGCCGAGGCACCGAACACCTCTCGCGCCACCTGCAAATGGACCGGGTTCAACTCAATCCCGACAATCAGGTCCGGGCTCAGAAACCGGTTGAGCTGGCACACCACAGCGCCACCGCCAACGCCCAGCAGCAACACCCGCGACGGACGCCCAGACCGGAGTGCAAAAGCGGGCAGCAACAACAGGTCCCAGACGCTGCCGGTTACCGGCTCGGCGGGATTGTACTGACTGTGGAATACGCCGTTGGTGTACAGGCGCAGACTGTTGCCCGCCCGGCGGACCTCGTAGCGATCCTCACCCTGTTGGCGCAACCAGAACAGCGCCACCGGCTAGCGACCCCGCCCTAGTACCGCCATGGCAGCGTTGATCTGCTGCAGGCGCCGCTCGGAGCCGCCCCGATCCGGATGGTGGTCCATCGCCAGACGACGGTAGCGCTGCTTGATTTCCTCCCGGGTAACCGGGTCGGTCAGCTCCAGCGTTGCCAGGGCATCGGCCCGCTCCTGGTCGGAGGGAGCCGCCCCCTGCCCCAGACGCTTCCAGAAACCCGCCAGCAGTTCTACCACCGTCTCTTCGGTCGCGTTGTCGTAATACGACCAATCCAGGTAGAACTCGCGTAAGGGCCCCGCCTCCGCCTCGGATACCGCCCGGGCACTCTCCCCGTCCGCCAGCGGCCGCAGATAGATCGCCAGGGGCGAGATCACCAGCGCCTGCCCCTGGCAGGCAAACTCCTCCTGGAGCCGATGCAGGGCGTTGAACACCTGAAAGTGCACCCGGAACAGGGTCAGCGGATGAAAACTGTAGTCCCGATCCACCAGCCCCCGGGTCTTGAGGCCTTTGATCAGGGTAAACTCGGTCTGGGCCACCCCCTGGGCGGCCTGCAGTAGCTCCCGAACGGGGCCGATCAGCGGGTTGCGCTTCCCCTCGTCGGGCAGCCTTTGTGTCTGTTCAGTCATAGCCGCCAGTATAGGGAAAGCGGCCTGGATTACCAGCAGAAGACCCGACGCCAGGCACCAGCCCACTCAATCTAACCCGTTGAAAAAGCACCAGTTATTACCCAAAGTGCACAGAGAACACCCAAATTGCACAAACCGTCACCAGGCCACCCCAAAAGGGGCACTTTTTTCTGAAAAAAGGGTTGACCGATCCAAATCCGGACTATAGGATACGCACCACTTCCAGACAGGAAGGCGCCACTCCGCCTTAGCTCAGTTGGTAGAGCAAATGACTGTTAATCATTGGGTCGCTGGTTCGAGCCCAGCAGGCGGAGCCAAATACGAAGAAACCACCCACCTCGGGTGGTTTTTTTATGGACCAATGATTAGCGCAGCCGCGCCGTTAATCATTGGTGAATTCCAGTGGAATCCACCTAGTTCGAGCCCAGCAGGCGGAGCCAAATTACTAGCCAAGCGCTAGACCAGAAACCACCCAACTTGGGTGGTTTTTTATGCCTATTAACCGCCCCGACACCTTCTTACCGCTATTCAACCTCAGCCACGCACTCCGGCGTCCACTCCTGCTCCGGGTGATCCAGAAAACGGCCCAGTGCTGACTCTACACAGGTGTCCGACCATATCACCGAGTGGCCGACATCTTCGGCGATATAGAGCTGAGCCTCTGGCCAGCGACGGGACACGTCTCGAGACCACTGCGCCGGTGTGACGGGGTCCAGTTCGCCGGCCAATATCAGCGTGGGTGTGGCGGGCGGTTCGAGGGGTGGCAGAGGTTCATCGGCGGAGCCCAACCAGCGACAGATGTAATTGTCCCAACGATCCATATAGGCGGCGTAGCGTGGGTAGCGGGCCAGTTCCGCACTGTAGGCGGCCTCGGTGCCCAGCGTATGGTCGAAGCAGTTCACCGCCATGAACGTCAGCCTTGAGAGGCCGCCCTCCAACGCCTGGTTGATGAAGGATTCCACCAGCGGGGTCACTCGTTCGGGCTCTTCGCTCACAACACCCTGCAGCGCCTCGACAATCATCGGCCAATCCCCATGGTCATACAGGGCGCTGAATACCGTGGTCATCATTCGGTGATCGTCCAGTACCACTTCGATGGATTCCGTTCGGTACCAACTGTCCACGGACAATTCCAGTGGCTGATTTTCCAACGTTTTTAGGGCCTGCATCAGCAAGGCGTTCAGGTCCGGCACCGACTCGGCGCAGCCTTGGCGCCCTTGGCACCAGCGAATGAAACGCTCGATGCTTTCGGTTACCACACCGGGCCAACTGATCAGTCCGCCTTGGTCCGGTGGGTAAAGCGCATCCAGTACCAATGTTCGCACCGGCGGCGGCCCTTCATGGTTCAACGCTACCGTCGCCAGAGCGAGGCGCGTACCGTAGGACACGCCGATCAGATTGAACTGTTCGTAGGGCAAGAGGCGCATCAGTGCGGCCAGATCGGCGGCGCTTTGCCGGGTACCAAACTGATCCTGACGAAAGTGCCCCGCAGCCTCCAAGTCCGCAAAACAGGCTTGCAGCAACTCGGCGGCTTCCCGCGCTTCCCGCTGCGGATCAATATGCTGAGCAACGGCCTGCTCACTGTAGATGTCATACTCCGGGCAGGTCAGCGCGGGCTCGCTTTTCCCCACGCCGCGCCGATCCATCAGAATCAGGTCACGGTGCAGATTGCTGTATTCCTGCCAGGACTGCCAGAATTCGATGCTGTGTTTATCGAGCCCGGCCGAACCACCGGGGCCGCCGGGCAAGTAGATCACCGGGTCGTCCCGTCGCTCGGACGAACTGGAACGGAGGATGACCACCGGCAGGTGAAAACGCTGCTCACCCGAGTCGGTCGCATAGCCGGGCGTCAACAGGTCGGCGCAGCGGACGTCTTTGCGCCAGTGGCTCTGGAAGTCGCAACGGCGGTAACGGAGCTCATAGTCCGTAGCAATTGCCGGTGCATTTTCAGGCGTCGATTCCGTCGCTCTGGCCGTTATCGTTTCAGGGGAAACGTCAATAAACCAACAGGTGGCCGCCGTGCCCGCAATGCCCAAACACAAGACCCATATCCACCAGAGTCTGCGCATCAAGCGTTGACCGTTTGCTGCAGAACCAGAGTCCGGTATTCATCCCCCGGCATGGGGCGGGCCAGCCAAAAGCCTTGCAGGTAGTCCACACCCAGGCCTTCCAACGCCAGACTCTGGGTTTGCGTTTCCACGCCTTCGGCCACGACTTTCAGATTGAGTGCCTGAGCCATGGCCACGCTCGCCTCTACCAGTGCACGATCCTGCCGGGATTGATCCATGCCCTGCACAAAACTGCGATCAATTTTCAGATAACTGAAGGGGTGTTGGCGCAGGTAACTGAGTGACGAGTAGCCCTGACCGAAGTCATCCATGGAGATGGCGACCCCCAGGTCGGTCAATTGATTGAGAACTTCCGCCGCTTCGATCACGTTATTCAGTAGTACGCCTTCGGTAATTTCCAGAATCACGCACTGCGGGTCGATACCGGATTCGTGCAACGCCTGCTGCAGATCACTGACGATGTACCCGTGCACAAACTGCTTGGGAGAAACGTTCACCGAGATGGTCAACGGCTGACCACTCTCCCTGATCAGTTCAACCGTACGGAAAAAGGCTTTTCTGAGCACCATCATGCCCAGTTTGCGAATCTGCCCGCTCTGCTCCGCGACCGGAATAAAGTCCGCCGGTGAAATAAACCCTTCCGCCGTGCGCCAGCGCACCAGAGCCTCGGAGCCGGTGCAGCGCCCTTCAACCGGCTCGTACACCGGCTGAAAGAAAACTTCCAACCCATCCTCTTCCAGCGCCTCGCGTAATTTCTGCTGAAGATCAAAACGATGCTGCAGGCTGGTGGCCATTTCCGGCTGATAAAAGTTGAAGCAGTGTTTGTATTTTTTGCTGTGATGCAACGCCAGATCGACGCTGCGCATCAGGCCCAACAGCTGTTGACCGTCCTCCGGATAACAGGCCACCCCGGCACTGGCGGTGACGGTCAGTTCCATACCGTCGACGGTAACCGGTTCGGTCAATGCTTCGAGCAGCGCACCGGTACGGGCCGCCACCCGATGGCGGCTTTCGGTACCGGCGCACATCATCAGAAACTCATCCCCACCCTGGCGTACCAGATGCTCCCCGGGCCCGAGCTGGGCCTTGAGTCGCTCCGCAAGCGCGACGATCAGTTGATCCCCCGCCCTGTGGCCCAGACTGTCATTGACCTGTTTGAAGTCATCCAGGTCCAGCAGGATGACACAGAAACCTTTGCCGCTGCGTTCGGCCTGCCCCAGCAGCCTTCGCATGACCCGCAGGCCGAAGCGACGGTTCGGCAACCCCGTCAGGTAGTCGGTGTAGGCTTTGCGGCGCACGAGAGACAGGTGCCGGCGTTTCAGATCGAGCTGCCGGGAGAGCGCCCAGTTCAGCCGATAGGCCAACAAGTAGATGATGACGCTGGAGGCGATGACGAATAACCAACCTTTGGTGGTCTGCCAGAACAGGAAGCTGGTGGAGTCTGCGGCGACCAACCAGTACAGCACCCGGTCGGATAGCAATATCCACAAGGAGGCGAGCGCGAGGTAGATCAGAGCTATCCGTACTGGGGTCATAAAGGGTCGTTATCACGTCAACAGGCTTGCCTTGAGGATAGCAGCCATAGAACGATGCGACCATATGTCGGCGCTTTTTTGCTCCACAATAGACTATGGCAATCACTGTTATAGCGACTGCCCGTTGCTATACTTGGCTCAGGTGTCCGCCGAGGGCTGTGCAGTGACGGGAGTTTCGCCCCTACGAGCGCCCATCTCGGCGCTCCTGATGCCGGTCCCCTGCGGCGGCAAGCGCCGCGGAAAATCCCCTCAGGGCCGGTCAATCAGCCGACAGACGGCAGCCCAGCGGACACCCTCTTCCCTGCGTCCCGGCGCATCAGCGCTACTCGTACAGGGGTGGCAGGTCGGCCTCAAACAGGGTCGCCGGATGTTGGTGGAACTCGATGAAATCCTCCGCCGCCGGATGATCCGGGTACGGCACATAGAAGTGATCCCGGCTCTCCCGCTCACGATTGGCGTTACGCCACACCTGCATATATACGATCTGTCGCGTCCACTCGTTCGCCTGCCAGCCTTTGAGCAGCCGTTCGGTGAAGAAGTCTGACTCGAACAGTGTATCCTGGCCACCTTCGGTCATGGCCGCCAGTTTACCGCGCTGCGCCGCCAATTTGGCCAAGGCACCCAGACTGGCAATAAACCGCCCGGCATCTTCCTCCGGTGTGGCGGTGTTGGCGGAATGGCCCAGATCCCAGTAGTTATCAATACCGAGAATATCCACGTAGTCATCGCCGGGGTAGCCATAAAGATAGGACGATTCAAACTGATCCAACGTCAACCGACTGCGATCCGGAGAAAACGCGAACAGCAGCTGGTGGAGCTGTTGCTCTTGGGTCAGATAGTCCACGGTAAAGCGCCACAAGGCTCGATAGTCCTCCTCGGATGTCGGCCCCTTGCCCCACCAGAACCAGTCGCCATTGTGTTCGTGCCAGGGCCGGAAAATCAGCGGCATGGGTCCGGTGCGGCCATCGGGCAATGACACTTCCAGGGAGCGGGCGAACGCCGCAAATTGATCCAGCGCCAGGCGCAGGTCCTGATGGTATCGCCCGCCCGGCAGCAGCTCGGCGGCGCCGGTGTCGGTTTCCCAGGAGCTGCTGCCGGTACCCGGGTGGGTCATATGCCAGGAGATACTCACCACCCCACCGCGGCGGTAGGCATCACGCATCCAGTCCCGCATTCGCGCAAAGGGGACGCCGTCCAGGTTCCGGGCATCGTTCAGCTCCAGGTGTCCCAGATCCCAGCCGTAAAGCGCGGGGTAGTCACCCGTGGTGAGTTTGACATCGGAGCGCCCGGAGTCATCACGCCACTGTACCCCGTACGCCAGGCTGTCCTGGTGACCGAATAGAAAGCCCTCGCCTTTCAGCCGGTGCAGGTTGCGCCAGAGCGCCTGGGCGGCGGGATCAATGTTCTCAGTGATGGGCTCGACGGAGCCTGCGGTTTGTTGCGGGGCGTCAGANTGAGGNGCTGAGCAAGCCGTCAGCAAGGCNACCAGGCCCGCCAGCAGGCCGTGAAAGACGGTGGTCCTGACCATATCACACCTTNNTTATTGGGTTATTGACGTTGTTTTGGCACGCTGCCGTCGACCGGAGNGGTTCGACGCCNACNGATTGTAATCGGTTACANNNCCAGNATGCAATTGTCTCTNTGGCAGAAGAGAAAAACNTTNAGGGGAAATCCCCGGGGCGAAACCCCGGGGAGGCAGGTGGATCAGCGGTTGAGCAATGACCGGACAGCGTCGACTTTTTCCTTATCGTCATCGGACATACGGGACTCCAGCTCCTCTTTCAGAGCGCCNTCGGCNTCCGANCGCACTTCCGCTTCCACCCGCTGGCGGGCCTGCTGCAGAAGCGGGTCGAGAATCGCCCGGGTCAGCTGGGCCGGGGTCAACCCCTGCTNACGGTCACCCAGGTTTTCCAGNTTGATGTCCCNCAGCGTCAATTCACGATTGCCCAGTTCGTCCGAACTCAAGNTCAANCCGGCGTTGGTGAAGCTCAGTTTCTCCACCATAAAGCGCACATCGGGGCTGGCGGTGGTGGACTTGGGTGNTTCTTCCNGGGAGCCGGAACTCATCTGGTCCAGCAGGGTTTTGAGNTTGATCTGGGTCAGGTCTCGATGCTCGGCNTTGAGCTGGGCACCATCGACTTTGATNTCCTCAATNACCACCACATCCTCGGTGATCGAACNNGGNCGNATATCCANCNNNACNTCGCCNACNCGAAAAATCGGCTGATNCGAATAGCCTTGNGGGTTGGCNATGGACAAGCCACTGATGGTNCCCCGCCCNTCGGTCANNTCNATGTGTACCCCATCCACCTGNACGTCNGTTTTGGTCACCGTGGGTCCNACCGACTCGATGGCCGNNTCGACCAGAGTGTCCAGGTTNCGCAGGCCGATAAACANCGCGATGGCGATGACAACGATCAGGGCCACCAGAATGCTGACTATGATTTTTGTGGCTTTCATGGAGGTTCCTCGGTTTNTGACAGGGTNTTGTATGGGGTGCGACATGGTCGCAGNCCNCTAAAAGCCTTATGATAGCGGCCAGNTTGAACTCACGCCAATGCCATTTTCGGCCCGACANTGAAGGTTGCCATGTTCGANGATGTATTTGCTCTGAAATTGCTGACCATTCTGGTCCTNNTTTTTGTCACCCTGATCGGGGTCGGGNTGCTCACCGTNGNCGCCATGTANGTGGTGGATNTTACCCANCGCAAACACACCATTCGGCGGAACTATCCGGTGATCGGTCGCTTTCGGTATTGGTTNGANCANCTGGGCGAATTTTTCCGGCAGTANTTTTTCGCCATGGANCGCGAGGAAATGCCNTTCAACCGGGCCGAACGCGCCTGGGTNTANCGGGCNGCCAAAAACCTCGANCTNAACCTGGCCTTCGGCTCCACCCGGGACCTGAACCCGTCGGGCACGGTGCTGTTTCTGAANTCGGCCTTCCCCACTCTGGAGCNGGANGCNGCCATNCCCTCGGCGGTCACTNTTGGCCCCTACTGTCGGCANCCCTACACGACCTCGGCCTTTTTNCANATTTCCGGNATGAGTTANGGCGCNCTCTCNGCNCCGGCNGTGCGNGCNCTNTCCCGAGGCGCCGCCAAGGCCNGTTGCTGGCTGAACACCGGTGAGGGCGGCCTCTCGCCCTTCCATGAAGAGGGAGGCGGCGATCTGGTATTTCAGTTGGGCACCGCCAAGTACGGCGCCCGGGACCTGGACGGCAAACTCTCGGACGAAAAATTGATCCAGCTGTCGGCCAAAGAATCGGTCAAGATGTTTGAGATCAAACTCAGCCAGGGAGCAAAGCCCGGCAAGGGGGGCATTCTGCCGGCGGAAAAAGTCTCCGCCGAAATCGCTGCAATCCGGGGCATTCCGGAAGGACACGCATCTATCAGCCCTAACGGCCACCCTGATATCCGTTCGGTGGACGACCTGCTGGATATGATCGACCACATCCGTCAGGTCACCGGCAAACCCGTGGGTTTCAAAACCGTGCTGGGCGATAAGCAATGGTTGCGGGATATGGTGGCCGCTATCCGCATTCGCGGTGTGGATCGGGCGCCGGATTTCATCACCCTGGACAGCGCCGACGGCGGCACCGGTGCCGCCCCGCAACCGCTGATGGATTACGTCGGGCTACCGCTCAAGGAAAGCCTGCCCTGGCTGTGCAACCTGCTTAGTGAAGCGGGCCTGAAAGAGCGTGTGCGCGTGATCGCCTCCGGCAAGCTGATCAACCCCTCCATGGTGGCCTGGGCCATCGCGTGCGGCGCCGACTTCGTGACCAGCGCCCGGGGGTTCATGTTTTCCCTGGGCTGCATTCAGGCCATGCAGTGCCACAAAAACACCTGCCCGACCGGGGTAACCACCCACGACCCGAAACTGCAACGGGGCCTGGACCCCACCGACAAGGCCGAGCGGGTGGCCCACTATCAGCGCAATCTGACCTACAGCGTCGGGCTGATCGCCCACGCCTGCGGCGTTCCGGAGCCGCGCCTGCTGCGCCGCCACCATGTGCACATGGTGTTACAATCCGGCCTGTCTCAGCCCTTGAATGAACTCTACCCGGAGCCCATCACTCTGATAGAGAATGGCGAGGATTCTCCCGCACTGGACTCCAAACCCAAAGAGGTAACCCATGAATAAATTGTGTTTCGGTCTGGGCCTGCTGCTCCTGCTTGCCAGCCCGGCCACTCTGGCCCAGGAGGTCACAATTGAGGACCTGGCCTGGATGGACCGCAACCACATGGCCCAACAGGTACAGCGCGTGGACGACCTGGCACGCACCCGGGTCGGAAGCCAGATTCGCGAGGATCTGAGCGATCTGACCACGCTGCAGCGGATTGTCGATCGGGAGCTGGTCGATCAGGACGACCGGTTGACGCTTCAGGCGCTGGGCGCGGTGCTGGGCAATGTGATGGCCGCCGAAGTGGACGAGCTGGAGTGGAAGATTTACGAGGACAACCGGGGCCGTAGCCGGGCGCTGTGTGTCGAGGGCACCGAGGAGTGCCTGTTCCCCATCACCATGCTCTCCCGAAGGATGGAGGTGGGCCTGAAGCCCGATGTGCGTCAGGTGTATAAAGACGCGCTGGCGCTGATTGAACCCTATTTGCCGGAGTTGCCCTACGGCGGGGCTGCCAGCCGTCGCTGAAGCCCGGCCACCACGGCCCCTCGGAGCCCCGCCGGAGAACGGCGAACGATTCGCATTTGACTTGCGGGGCAACACTTTCTAAAATGCAGCCCTCTCTCGGGGGAGTAATCGGCCAGCGCGCAGTATCGCTGGCGTTACTGTCAACATAATTGCGCCACAGCGCATGGCAGTAACACCCCACCCTGCGGCTCCGCCGCACGGGTCGGGCTGATGAGACCTGAGGTACAGACGCTTATCCCGGCGGGGTGGTGTGTGTATCTCTGTCTAACAGCCCCGCCCGGACGACGTTTTTGATGGAAGCACTGATCGGATCGACTCTCGCCGTGGCTCTGGCCGAAATCGGCGACAAAACCCAGCTCCTGGCGCTGCTTCTCATTTCCCGCTATCACCGCCCCTACGCCATTGCCGCCGGCATCCTGGTCGCCACCCTGATCAACCATGCCCTGTCCGCCCTGCTGGGCAGTTGGCTGGCGGACCTGATACCCGCACAGTGGGTGCCCTGGATNCTCGCCAGCAGCTTTCTGATTGTCGCCCTGTGGACCCTGATTCCCGATAAGGCCAGCGATGAGCCTGGCCGCTTCCATCAATACGGGCCATNCGTGGCCACTCTGGTGCTGTTTTTCCTGGCGGAAATCGGCGACAAGACCCAGGTCGCCACGGTGGTGCTGGCGGCCAAATTTGACGCCTTTCTGATGGTGGTGATCGGCACCACGGTGGGCATGTTATTGGCCAATATCCCGGTGCTGTTTGCGGGCCGCTGGCTGATGGACAAGATTCCGCTCAAGTACGCCCGCATCAGCGCCTTCATGTTGTTCGTGATTCTGGCGGTGGTGACGNTGATTCATACCAATGGGCANGTACATTGACGTGTTACATAGGGTTCAGCTTGGGTTACGGCGGATGCGCGCTCACGCGCTTATCCGCCCTACGCAAACCACGGCAGGTCGTGTAGGGCGGATAANGCCGANNGCCGCATCCGCCGNNANCAAANCCCGACCACACCNGCCAATTTAACTCAAATNCGCTTCACCATGCCCCTGGGCAACCAACACCTTGCGAATCTTCTGCGCCGCCTCCGCCAGATCCTCGGCGTCAGCGCTGNTCGCATGGTCAAAACTCAAATCCCCCATTGAATCCAACGGCACCAGGTGNATATGGGTNTGCGGNACTTCCAGACCGGCGATCATCATTCCCACCCGCTTCGCCGGATAGGCCTCTTTCAGGCCCTTGGTCACTTTCTGGCTCACCTGAATCAGGTGGCTGAGTAAGGCCGGCGGCAGGTCATCCCAGTGATCCACCTCCTCACGCGGCACCACCAGTACATGGCCCTCACGAATCGGTTGAATGGTCATGAAGACCACGGCNTTGTCGTCTTTCCAGACAAAATGGCCGGGGAATTCGCCGGAAATCACTTTCGAAAATACGCTTGCCATAATTCGCTCCTTTATTGACATCAGGTTGTTACNGACAAGGATAACATTGCGCGGGCGATGAAATGCGCCTATAATCCGCGCCTCTTCAGTTAAGCCCTCTATGCGTTTGGGGAAATGGTGTTACGGGGCAGAGCTGAGACGACAGGGACCTGTCATGGCTGCAAGAGTGCAGCCCANGCGACCGCCCACTGGCGGAACACACGCCCAACGTGCCGCGATAAGGCCCCGGACCTGCCGAGATCGCACCCTCTGATCACCCGACAACACCCCCTGACCACGCCGCGCCCATTATCCCGCTGCTCCGGCCGCCGCGCGCCTATTGCATATTGAGGCTAACACTCCATGACCGAACAAACCCCCTTGCTGTTTACCGACCTGGGCCTGTCTGAACCCGTGCTTCAGGCCATNCAGTCCGTCGGCTACGAACAGCCCTCGCCGATCCAGGCGGCCGCCATTCCGGCCCTGCTNGATGGCAAAGACATCGTGGGCATGGCCCAGACCGGCACCGGTAAAACCGCCGCGTTTGCCCTGCCCCTGCTCTCGCGCTTCAACCCCGAGCAGCGCGAGCCGCAGATTCTGGTGCTGGCACCGACCCGCGAGCTGGCCATTCAGGTGGCCGAAGCGTTTCAGCGCTATGCCAGCAAGCTGAACAACTTTCACGTACTGCCGATTTACGGCGGCGGCGACATGGGCGGCCAGTTGCGCCAGCTCAAACGCGGCGCCCAGGTGGTTGTGGGCACCCCGGGTCGGGTAATGGACCACCTGCGTCGCGGTACGCTGGACCTGTCCAAGCTGCAGAGCCTGGTGCTCGATGAAGCCGACGAAATGCTGCGCATGGGCTTTATCGACGACGTCGAATGGATTCTGGAGCACACACCCAAGGAGCGCCAGACCGCCCTGTTCTCGGCCACCATGCCCAGCCAGATCCGCAAGGTTGCCAGCCAGTATCTGAACAGCCCTCAGGAAATCAAAATTGCCAGCAGCACCTCCACCGGCGCCAACATCGAGCAGGTGTACTGGATGGTCAGCGGCACCAACAAGCTCGATGCCCTGACCCGCATTCTGGAAGTCGAGCCGTTCGACGGCATGATCATTTTCGCCCGCACCAAGAACGCCACTGTGGAGTTGGCGGAGAAACTTGAGGCCCGCGGTTATGCAGCGTCCGCGCTGAACGGCGACATGAACCAGCAACTGCGCGAACGCACCATTGAGCGGCTGAAAAACGGCAAGCTGGATATCGTGATCGCCACNGACGTGGCCGCCCGTGGTATCGACGTGGAGCGGGTCAGCCACGTNCTCAACTACGACATTCCGTACGACAGTGAAGCCTACGTGCACCGCATTGGCCGCACCGGTCGTGCCGGTCGCAGCGGTAAGGCGATTCTGTTTGTGGCACCGCGCGAGAAGCGCCTGCTGTACGTGATCGAAAAGGCGACCCGCCAGCCGATCAAGCACATGGAGTTGCCGACCGGCGCCGCCGTGACCGCTCATCGNATTGATCAGTTCAAGCAGTCGATTCAGCAGGTATTTGATACCAGTGTGGATCTGAGTTTCTTTAACGATCTGTTGGCCGATTTCAGNCATCAGACGGACCGTTCACCGGAGGAGATTGCCTCGGCCCTCGCCTATCTGGTGCAGAAAGAGCGCCCGCTGCAGGTGAAGCTGGCCGAGATTCGTCCGGAAAAGCCCAGCACCAAGGGCAAGAACAAGCTGGCTCGTGAAGCCAAGGCNGGCAAAGGGCCGAAGCCCCGCGTCAATGATTCGGACCTGCAGCGNTATCGNNTGGATGTGGGNCGCAGTCATGAGGTTCGTCCGGGGGATATCGTCGGCGCCATTGCCAATGAGGCGGGTATCGACAGTCAGTATATTGGTCACATCAAGTTGTTTGATGAGTTTTCCACGGTGGATCTGCCCAAGGGTATGTCGCCGGAGGTGATGCAGTTGCTGAAGAAGGTGCGGGTGCGCAATCGGCCGCTGAATATTGCCGAGGACACGGGTCCGCGCAACGATGGTCCGGCGCCGGATTTCAAGCGTCGCGGTCCGAAACCGGGCGATAAGCGTGCGCCGGGTAAGTTTGCGGGTAAGGGCAAGCCGGATGGTAAAGGTAAGCCGAAAGCGAAAGTGCGTGATCGTGATGTGAAAAATAAAGGGTATCGCGCGAAGAAGGCATAGTTCGCACAGGCAACCCCGTTAAACCCACCATAGGGGGCAACGGGGACCACGGCGGCCACGGTATAAACCGGTTGGAGACTCTCGGAGGCATGGATGCCGACGAGAAGCCCCCAGGGATGGGTTCACGGCGGGTCTCCAACCGGGTTATACCGTGGCCGCCGTGGTCCCCGTTGCCCCC
>NZ_NZQP01000032.1:0-8045 GCF_002695945.1 Marinimicrobium sp.
CAGTGGGGCACCGTCGGCATTGCGCAGAGCCACGCTCAGGATGTTCTCTCCCACACGTGGCGTGGTAGGGTCAATCGACACATCCAGGCGATAGGGGCCGCTGCGGTAGGGCAACTCGCCGTCACTGTTCTTGTCCATCGTGCCCGCTTGTTGTCGCTTCAAAGCTGTCACGCCCCCGGCTGGCTGCAAGCCCTTTCGTCCGACAGCCAAATCGAAATTGGCCCGCGNGGATCCCACGCCTTCCTTGCTGATTTGCAAGGTCAGCGGCCAGCTACCGTCCATGGAGGGCTCAAAGGTGCCCTGGTAGAGACCGGGCTCAACCTCCTGCATGTCAGCCGGAGCNTGCATGGCGGGCATGGCGCCCATGGCGGGCATTTCCGCCACAGCCTTGATGGAGGCACCGCTGACCGGCTCTCCAGAGTCATCCAGCAATACCAAGGTCAGGTCGTTTTCACCGACCNGGGGTGTTTTCGGGTCAATCTCGACCCCCAATTGAAAGGGACCGCTTTGGTAGGNGGCGCTAAGGGAGGGCTCCTCATCAGGANCCGNCNTGGCGGCNTCCTCACTGGAGAGCCACTGAACGCCCAATATGCCGGNAACACCTACCAGCAACCCGATAACAAACAGCGAAATAAATGTAGTGCGTTGAGTCATGATGGTTACTCTTGCTCAGGGGGCTGACCGGCAGTACCCGTCAATGCCCGATTCATCTGGGTGGCGTGCGAACGNCTATTGGCCAAGGGTTGGCCGGCCGTCTGCTCCAAGGCCGCCAGGGCTCGAAGATAATCGGCATGGGCGCGCGCCAGGTTGTCCTGAGTACGCAGCTGTTGCCGTTCGGCATCAATGACCGAAAGAAAGCTGCCTTGCCCCGCTCGGTAATCGGCCACGGCGGCGTTGAGGCTTTCCTCGGCGAGGGGCACCAGCCGCTGGCGGTGGATGGCNACGATCTCTCGGGTCTCCTGCACCTGCGCACGCCCCTGCTCCAATCGTGCCAACAGTTGCGCCTCCCGATCGGTGAGTTGCCACTGGTGACGTGTGACCTCGGCCTTGGCAGCATTTTGAGTGGCACTGCGCTTGCCGGAAAAGTCAAATGGCAGGTTGATGCTGACGCCGACCATCCACTGTTTGTCGGCATCCTCCCACAAGGTGTTGTAACCCGCAGACAGTTTAAAGTCGGGAAAATAATCCTTCTCCGCCAGACCGTGCCGGGCGTNNGCCTCGGCAATGCGCGCTTGNATCCGGCGCAACTCCGGGTGCTCCTCCAGGGCGATCTCTTGCAGCGCCNCCAACGAGGGTGGTTCGGTCGGTGTGGGCGGTGATGCCGGCGGCGGCAAGGGGCTTTGGGGGGAACGGTTCAGCAACCCATTGATCANCGCCTGCACCTCTCGTCGGCGCCGCTGATGAGTGACGATGTCGGCATCAATACGGGCCAGTTCCACTTCGGCTTGCAATACATCCTGCTGTCTCCCCCGACCCGACGCGTACTGGGTTTCAGCAACGCTACGCAGTTCGGTCAGCAGATCGCGGTGAGCGTGTTTGATTTGCAGCGTGCGGTGAATATAAGCCCATTCGGCAAACAGGCTCTTCGTGGTCGCCTTTAGGGTCAGCCGGCCATCCGCCAGGGATTGTTCCTCACCCTCGGCCCGGGCGCGAGCCACGTCTTCCCGAAGGCCAAGCTTGCCCGGCCAGGGGAGGCTCTGGCTCAACTCCACCCGTTCCTGAAAACCACGGGGCCCACCGGCGGTTTTCGGCGCCCCGGCGTAAGTCAGCATGGGGTCATCCAGAGCGCCGGCGGGCTCAATACGGTAGTTCGCCGCGTCGGCCGCGGCTGTCAGCCCTTGAAGACCCGCGTTGCGGGCCAGTACGGCGTCCACCAATTGTTCGGCGGTCAGCACCTGTACATCCTGCAAGGACGGATTGTTTTCGTGTAATGGCGGCGCAGCGATGCCCGTCAGAGGTACGATAAGTACCACCAGGGCCATCAGGCCACCCACTTGGTTGCGCATGGGAAGTACCCTCAATCGGCATAACGAAAAACCCTCGGCTTCCTTATATAAGGCAAGCCAACGTTCATAACAGTTTAGAGGGGTTAATCAGATACGCAGACGAAGGGTAGAGAGATAGACAGTACGACCGCTTTCGGNCTGGGCAAGGAGCCAGTCGGGGTCAGAGGGAGGGGCCACGGGGGACAGGGAAGACAGCGCNTCCAGATGGGGCCAGTACAGCAAGGCGACCATACCCGACCACGTCAGTACCTGGTCAGCGCTTGACGAGGCAGGTGCGGCGTCTTCGAATCCCGATTGGTACTCGACATCACAGCAGGACGCTGACAACGCGCTCNAGCCAACATGTTCGCAACCTTCCTCCGAGGGGGGAGGTGCTGCCTTGTCGCAGCCTGCCATGCCGTCTTCACAACAGCACACCGGCTGGGGCGGCATTTCCATGGTCTCGCAGGCATAGGTAAACNGTCCCCAAAGCATGAGGAGCAACGGAACCACTATAAGCCAACGATTACGTTTAATCATCTGTCCTGGGTGCAATCTACNTAAAGTATTGANCGNGTAACTTTANCACGTCTACCGACTCCTGAAAAAACACTTTCCCTTCTTTGCTCGCTCAAAGTGACTTGCCCTGCTATCGCGAGTATGAGTCGGGCCGCTTTGGGACCGAGCGCAGGCCCTCACCTGCGCTCGGTGCTTCGCCGTTTTAACGGCTTTCGATGTCAGTCACCACGAATCTGCCGTTCTTCTTGGTAAATGTAAACGAGATTTTCTCCCCCGTTTTCAAGTCTTTGAGTAGCGCTTTGTCGGCAACCGCAAAGCCCATAGTCATGGCCGGCCAGTCCAAAGTTGGGACCGGATCGTGGGCCAAGGTGACGCGATTGCTTTCTTTGTCGACACTTTTTACNGTCGCGGTCGTTTGATGCGTTTCCACCGCTTCCTGTGCGTAAACGGCAGGCACAAGTGCANCCGNTCCNNNANNGCCTNCAAAAAGTACCGANAAGCTGATAGCTGTCGCTCCAATTACGTTTTTCATAATATNTTTCCTCTAAATATNCTTAGNTTTNNANTAANTNGTCCTGANAGGACGCTTAGGNNTGAATTTCNGCACNNCGNGTNTTTTACNNNCNCANGATNCGCANAANTGAATNNGGCGCCAAAGNCCNGCCAGGCCNTTGACGCNNCAACCANCGTNAGTGNCNCTTAGCCTCCTGTNTCGNCTGCTCNAGGGAAGNNCTCGGNCTGNNGTCCNGCTCCATCATGNNTTGATGCATTTTTTCGTGCATCATTCGGCAGTGCTCCATCATGTCCTTCATTGAGCTCATCATTTTGTCCTCCTTGGNGTTGTTTTTAGTGATGGATTTATGAGTTGGTCGACTGGGTATGGAATCAGAGCGCCGGTCAGCGTTCGCTTGAGCGCTCACATACCCGGTTGCCATACTGGCCGCGACCATGGAGAAAGAAAGAATAACGGCTTTGGTCAAGGTTAGTGATTTCATAATCTGTCCTCGCAAGAAAAATGGCATGCACATCGACGGGCCAAATGCCGCATCGACTTTATAGGTGCAAATAACCGTAAATAAAGACGGATTTACAGCGAGGATGCCGGTTTAGGCGGATGGTCGATCGGGTACTGGGCGGCAATGGGCGCCAAGATAGTGGAGGTAGAAAGGAAGGAAATGGCACCCGAGTAAAAAGCCAGCGTATCGCCGTTGACGGACTGGTAATTCGCGCAGGTGGAATGGCAGCTGTCAGCGTCCATCTGGCAATCAGGCGCTGCACCACTGCCGTTATCGGACATGGCGACCAATTTCTCGTTCGTCATGTTCATGACACAGGCGGGGTTCATACCTGGCTCCTGGAGCGACATACCCTCCATGGGCATACCTAGGCCAGCCTGCACCCCGGACCCTGACAGGATCAGTGCGGCAACCATCACGGTTTGCATGAATAGGCTCGTCAATCGCTTCAGCATGACTCTGTGCCGGTTACTCCGATGAATAGGTCGGATTCTCAATCACGGCAGTTAGGACCTGCCGTCTAGCTCGAAGTTCCAAATAGAATACCACAACATTAATCATCCCGATGACCCGTCCACAACCCATTTATCTGCAACCTATTATTACCTACGTCGGACGGGGCGCCACACGGCCGTTAGGTCTGCTTTTACCGCCAGCGTAGGGGCATCAGGAACTCCTGCCGAGACAAAGGCTCAGCCCGCCTACCCGGCACAGCAAGACAATTGGCTCACATCTTTGGTGAACGTCTGCGCGCAGAGCTTGAGGCCTTCGACCATGGTCAGGTAGGGAAACAATTCATTTCCGATTTCCTGAATCGTCATGCGTGCCCGTATCGCCATCACCGCCGTTTGGATCAGCTCCCCTGCTTCTCCCGCCACGGCCTGCACGCCCAGTAACCGTCCACTTTCACGTTCGGCGACCAGTTTGATGAACCCTCCGGTATCGAAGTTGACNAGGGCCCGCGGCACGTTGTCGAGAGTCAGGGTACGGCTGTCGGTGGCGTAGCCTTTTGCCTCGGCGTCAGCTTCGGATAAACCGACGGTCGCGATCTGCGGATCGGTAAAAACCACCTCCGGCATGGCACTGAGATCCAGCTGGGCATCGCCGCCGGTCATATTGACCGCTGCCCGGCTGCCACCTGCGGCCGCCACATAGACAAACTGGGGTTGATTGGTGCAGTCACCGGAGGCGTATATGCCCGGCACTCGCGTCTGAAGCTGCTCGTCCACGACAATGGCCCCCCGATCCGTCTCGACGCCGATTTCATCCAGGTTGAGCATCTCGGTGTTCGGTGTGCGTCCCACGGCCACCAGCAACCGATCAGCCCGCAGTTCCCCGGCGTTTGTGTCGAGCACGAACTCCTCATCGGCATAGCTGATTTCGCTCGCCTGCGTGCCGTTCAATACCTTGATGCCCTCGGCCCGGAAAGCGGTTTCAATGGCCTCGCCCACGGCCGGGTCCTCCCGGGAAAACAGCCGGCTGCGCGCCAGAATGGTCACNTCGCTGCCCAGCCGGGCAAACGCCTGGGCCAGTTCCACNGCCACGNCGGAAGCCNCNAATGACAATCAGCCGGTTCGGAATGCTGTCGCTGGCCAGTGCCGTGGTGGACGTCCAGTACGGCGTACCGGACAAGCCTGGAACCGGGGGGATGGCTGGCCGCGCGCCGGTACCGATGAACGCTCTGTCAAAGCGCACCTCGCGTTCCGTGCCGTCGGCTCCCGTTACCTGCAATGTATTGGCATCGATAAAACGAGCCTCACCCTTCAAGACAGTGATCGCCGGATTGTCGTCAAGGATGCCCTCATATTTGGCGTGACGAAGCGCCTCAACCCGGGCCTGTTGCTGGGCCAGCAAGCGGGGCCTGTCAATGGAGGGCTCGGTCGCCGCAATACCCTCGTCGAACGGACTGGTGCGGCGTAGATGGGCCACGTTCGCGGCCCGGATCATGATTTTGGATGGCACACAGCCGATATTCACGCAGGTGCCCCCCATGGTGCCACGCTCGATCAGCGTGACCCGGGCTCCGCGTTCCGATGACTTCAGGGCGGCGGCCATGGCAGCGCCGCCACTGCCAATCACAGCAATATGCAGGTTGTCGTTACTCATTCATGTGACTCCTTGGTAGAGGGGCTATCGCAGCAGGCGTCGTATTGCTTTTTGCGCCATAGGGCGTAGCAGGTCAGGCCGAAAAAAATACGAGCGCGGGCAACAGCACGTAATCGAGATAGCCGGTCAACGAGGCCAGGCCGACGGCCCCGAATAGAACCACCAGGACCGGCGTAAAACAGCACAGCGCCACTATGACCGCTCCAATAATGCTCACTCGCAATAGAGGATTGGGATCTTTTATGGCTACTCCTGTTTGGTTCCGGCTTGTTGCAGCGTGGACGGATAGCCCGCATTGGTTGTTGCCTGGGTGAGTGCCTCGACGGACGTTTTCTCATCGTCGAAAGTGACCGTCACATCACGTTCTTCATAGCGAACTTCGACAGCGCTCACCCCNTCCACCCGNTTGAGAGCGGNTTTGACGGTGATCGGGCAGGCCGAACAGGTCATGCCGGGAACGGACAAGGTAACGGTTTGTTGCGCCGCCAGTGCGGGCAGGCTGAATAGCGTGAACAGTACGGCAGCGATCAGGGACTTTTTCATAGTGTATGGNCTCTCAGTCANCAGGGTGGATNANCTCTCAGTAAAACAGCGGTAAGACGAAAGGGAACGCCAGTGCGGTCAGTATGAGTAGCGCGACGACCCAGAAAGCGACCTTATAAGCGGTGCGCACTTGCGGCACTGCGCAGACCTCGCCCGGCTGGCAATCCTGTGCGGGCCGGTATATCCGNCGCCAGGCAAAGACCATTGCCACCAGCGCAGCCCCAATGAACCATGGNCGGTAGGGTTCCAGAGCCGCAAGGTTGCCGATCCAGGCGCCCGAAACACCCAGAGTGATCAGGACCAGGGGGCCGAGACAGCANGCCGAGGCTANAATCGCCGCGACCCCACCNGCGNCNAGANTCAGGGGNCCACGCNTNGAGTTGGANGTNNACATAACNANTGCACCTTTNATGGANTTNCTNGATNGNGTAAGCTTAANACCGTAGTCAGCTACGGAGTCAAGGCCTATGTCAGATACAATGAATTCATTGACCATTGGGGGGCTGGCCAAGNCGGCGAACGTCTCAGTCGAGACCATCCGCTATTACCAGCGCCGAGGGTTAATACCNGAGCCNCAACGGCCTNCAGGCGGCATTCGACGCTATGGCGCCACCGAAACNGNCCGGTTGATGTTCGTGAAAACGGCACAGCAGTTGGGTTTCAGTCTCNATGANATCNNCGANNTGCTTCNGNTNGATGANGGCGCCCANTGCNAGGAAGCCAGNGNTCTCGCNGAGCGAAANNTNNACGANGTGCGAGANAAGATCGACAAANTGAAGCANATCGAGGCGGTNCTGAGCGACCTGGTTGACCAGTGCTGCGCGCAGGAGGGCAATATTTCTTGCCCCCTTATTGCGTCGTTGCACAAAGGGGTTGGATAGAAAGAGGGTACAGACCGTTTTCAAAGCTGGACCTACTTCTTGACGATACCTGTAAGTGGTGAAGGCTTACGTATCGAGCGGCTGAGGGTGCCCATCCACATACATCAGCGGGCGAGTACGAGCACCACAAAGTAAGCGGTGCGCTCACCCCCAACGATAAGCACCCCCGCGCAGATCGCTGGGGTCATTTGGCAAGAACGCCGGGTACAGCGTCGAGCACTGGTTCGTAGCAACGGCCGGACCTTCGACCACTTGCGCCTTGAGGGCAAGCCCCTGTGCTCATTCAGGAGCTTACCGCACGGATGGTCCCGCTGGAATTGACCTCTTCCAGCCTCAGGTACTTTCGCAGGTGACCCTGCTCGCGGCCAATGGCCTGCAACGACAGCCCTCGGCCCTCGCACTGACCTGTGCCCGTGCTATTAAAAGCACGAACAAGGCCAGAGTGGCACCGGCTCCATTGCAGAAGTTCGGCTGACAAATGGTCAGGCAACTCATCTACGGCCTCAGCTCAATACCAAACTGGCCAACCAGTAACGAAAACAACCAAAAAAAGGCAACGGTTACTAAAGCACTGGCTAGCAGCGTAGGCCAAAAGCCGATTCGGGAAAACAACGTCGGAAATAGTAAACATCCGGGTTCTAAGAACCCGGAATTGCTCTATGCCCCCTATAAGGGGGCCAAAAGCCAGCCTTCTTAGAAGGCTGGCTGAGAGTTGTCCCAGTTCATTTCATCGGCGTAGGTTCATCTGGATCTGACGCTGCTCTTGCTTTTCCTGATACTTTACATACTTCCGTATCATCTCGGCATCGACTCCTACGGTGTCTACACAGTAGCCTTTGGCCCAGAAGTGATTTCCCCAGTACGGCTTCCGCTTCAAATACGGAAACCGGGTAAACACCCGTAGGGCACTTTTACCTTTGACGACACCTACCAGTTAGGAGATCGATACTTTTGGAGGTACTTTCACCAAAAGGTGCACATGATCCCCTTGCACA